>JALVXQ010000267.1 GCA_027038255.1 Sulfurimonas sp.
AGCAAAAGTCTGTCCAGACTCTGCATAAAATGCATCTTCTATATCTTCATAATTCTCTTTTAAAAAACGTACCTCTTTGTCTGCACGGGCATCGACATTGGCAACACCCCAGATGGCTGTTCCATCTTTGTCATAAACTACAATACCCTCACGCATAGAAGTGGCAGATACAGCCAAGATGTCAGATCCTTTTAACCCTGCTGTCTCAAGTGCGGTTTTTATGCACCAAACTGTCAAATCCCAGTTTTTATCTACATCAAACGTCATAGAGTTTGGCACACCTTCTACTTCTAAGTGTATCCACTCTTTTTGTGCTACTGATATTTGATTGCCTTTGGTGTCAAATATCACCGCCCTTACCGAGCCTGTTCCTGCGTCTATTGCCATAAGGTATTGCATTGTATCCCTTCATCTATCGGGTACCCACAAGGGACACCCATACGTTATATGTAGAGCAACCCTTGTGGTTGCCCATTATTTTTTCAATTTTGCCTGCTCAAGTTCCCAGTATTCCATATCAAAACTGTCCGGTATAGAGATGCTCTTATATCCTCCAAGCATATCTGCACGTAGCACTGCCATCATAGTATGCTCTACCACATCATTAATCACATCTGCCTCTTTTTGCGTCTTACCAAATGTCACAATACCAAAGTCTTTAATCACAGCATATTTAGGATTTGGATCAAGCATTATTTCATCTGTTTTATAAGCATTGAAATAAGCTTCATATGCTACTTTAAAGTGCTTTAGTGCATCTTCCACATCGGTATCTTCAATTACCAAGGGTACTCGTTTTGTACGGATAATATGTTCCGGTGTCAAAACACCCCTTGTGACATTTGCTCTTAAGTTCTTTTGAGAAGCATAATATACTGCCAACGGAGTTTGATTGACATGCATAAATTTATCTATAGTAGTTAAATCATCCATATAAAAATCTTTTGGTTTGATCTTTTCTATTGTTATATCAGCATTAGCGTTTAAAAATTCTTCTGCCTTATTCACAGCTTCTATCATTTTGTCATACGATTTTTTAGCATCATCATCAAATGTAAAAATACCATGATTGTGTAAAATAATTCCATCACAGGCATCCCAGTCAAAGCCATGCTCTGTCATCTCATAAACCTTCTGAGCCAAAATAAAACCAGGCATCACATAAGGGACGATGAGAAAGTTCGGATAAAGTTTTTCTATAATCTCTTTACCCTGTTTAGAGTTAGATATGGTCACCACTGCATCTGCATGGGTATGGTCTACCACTTTAAAGGGTATGAGCGCATGGAGTATGGCTTCTACCGATGGATTGGGAGCAGTGCTGTCTATCATCGCTGCTTTTTGTCCGCTTACCATGTCGGTGTCGGAGAGGTTTTTCATCTTTGCCATCTCTAAAAGTGTTGCCATTTTTACAGGTGCAAACCCTTCTGCCTTTATGCTTACCAAGTCCCATCCTGAGCCTTTTACATAAAGAATTTCTTCGCCGTTTACTGTACTCTTTACAGAAGTATTTCCTCCACCATGAAGAACAAGCTCATCACTCTGTCCCAGTAAGTTAGACGTATAGACACGTAATTCCAAATCATTTTTAAATTCCGATGCCGTGGCATCTTCCCATAGATTTTTCAAACTCTACCCTAACACTTCTAAGTTATCTGTATATTTGTGTTC
>JALVXQ010000268.1 GCA_027038255.1 Sulfurimonas sp.
TGTATGCCACTGCTTTTGCAGAGCTTTTATTGCCATAAGAGTGTTCAGAGTAAGATTTGACACTAAAATCATTTTCATACTCCTTCATTAACGCATTTTTACATGCATCTATTGGACCATTACCTTCACCTTCTGAAGTTATATCTTTACCATTATGAGTATATTTTAGAGTGCATTTAGAGTTTCCATTATCAGAACTTAATGAAACATCCTTAAATGAAATATGCTCTTTAATGTTAAAGTAGTTATTTTTAAAGACTTCAAAAATCTCTTCACTCTCCAAAACTCTTCCCTCTGCATCACTAAGTGCTTGAACTGCACGACCAATTTCAGGGTGCATAGCCTTTGGAAGATGATAGCCATAGTTTTTTTCCAAAATGTAGGCTACTCCACCTTTTCCAGATTGTGAGTTAATACGGATAATGGACTCATAAGTGCGTCCAACATCGGCAGGGTCTATTGGTAAATATGGTACTTCCCAAAATGGCTCCTCTTTTGCTTGTTGATAAGCTAAACCTTTATTGATTGCATCTTGATGTGAACCAGAAAATGCAGTGTAAACAAGCTCACCAACATAAGGATGACGAGGGTGGGTTGGAAGTTCAGTTACTTTTTCTACAACCTCCACAACCTCATTTACATTTGAAAAATCAAGTCCTGTGTCTATGCCTTGGCTTGTCATATTTAATGCTAATGTGATTATATCTACATTTCCCGTGCGTTCACCATTGCTTAAAAGTGTACCTTCAACTCTATCGGCACCTGCTAAAAGAGCAAGTTCTGTTGCTGCTATTGATGTGCCTCTATCATTATGTGTATGCGTTGAGATGATGACATTTTTTCTGTTATCTAAATTTCTACACATCCACTCTATTTGATCTGCATAGATATTTGGCGTAGCCATCTCTACAGTTGCAGGTAAATTTATAATGACTTTTCTATTGTCCGATATACCCCATCGTTTTGTAACTTCATTTGAAATTTTAACTGCAAATTCTAACTCTGTTCCTGTAAAACTCTCAGGTGAATACTCTAAAAAAATCTCTCCATTATGATTTGCTTCATATTTTTTAACCAAATCAACACCCTCAAGAGCAAGTGCAATAATCTCCTCTTGAGATTTTGAAAAGACGATTTTTCTCTGAGCAATACTTGTAGAGTTATAAAGATGAACAGTAGCCTTTTTCACACCACGCAAAGCATCAAAAGTTTTTGCTATTAAATGTTCACGAGCCTGAACAAGTACCTGAACAGTCACATCATCAGGAATAAGATTATCATCCACAAGACGACGCAAAAAGTCATACTCTATTTTAGAAGCAGATGGAAAACCTACCTCTATCTCTTTAAATCCAAGTTTGAGTAAGAGTGTAAATAATTCAAGTTTTTTCTCCATATTCATAGGGTTAATAAGTGCTTGATTTCCATCACGAAGATCAACACTACACCAACGAGGTGCTTTTGTTATAGTATTGTCAGGCCATTTTCTATTTGGCAACTCTATTTTTGGATATGGTCTATATTTACCTTTTGGTATATGATTCATCATTTTGAATCCTTCGTATAATATATTTATCAACCAAATCGTTAAAATATGGTTGTGTATTCTTTAAGACTCATAGTTTTCACAAAGGCTAATGTCAAACATGTTTCTTTCCTTTCTGGACATT
>JALVXQ010000269.1 GCA_027038255.1 Sulfurimonas sp.
AAACAGATATTTATCTTATTTCAATATAATGTTAAAAAAATTTTATTCAGGATGCAATGTGAGCAGTATTAAAGATTATTTGACAAATGACCATAGACGATGTGATGATGTGTTTGCACAGATGGAAGAGAAAGCAAACAGCTCCTTAGAGAGTGCAAAAGAGGTGACTCAAGAGTTTGTAGCAGATATGGAACATCACTTTCAAATGGAAGAGCGCGTTATGTTTCCTGAGTTTGAAACAAAAACAGGGATGACTATGGGTCCTACAGAGATGATGCGTCAAGAGCATGCACAGATGAGAAACCTTATGGCACAACTAAGCGATGCGATTGACTCTAATGACAAAGATAAGTTTTTCGGTCTTACTGAAACTTTGATGATTCTCCTGCAGCAACACAATATGAAAGAAGAACAGATGCTCTACTCACTGGCACAACAACACTTAAGTGCAGAAGCTGGGCGTATTATAGAGATGATGGATTCTCTCGTAGTAGAATAAGAACAAGGAAAGCAGATTGGATTTTAACGGCTTATCGATTGATCAAGCACCACCTATTTCAGCACCACTGCGTTTTTTTATTACAGCACCGTTGTTCGGAATCTTAGCAGGAATTTTACTGCTTTTGAGTGACTCTGCAACTTTAATGAGTAGATACTCTGTCGATGCGATTGTTGTAACACATCTCATCACTATTGGTCTGTTTGGATTTATTATGCTTGGAGCACTCACGCAGATGCTTCCAGTACTCGCTAGTGCAAACATTCCAAAAGTGAAATTAGTGGCTTCGGTATCACATCTCTTCTTATTGGCAGGTCTTGTATCTATGGCTGCAGGTTTAGAGTTTAGCAATGCTTCGGCACTCTGGGCTGCTTCATTTTTACTTGGTATTGGATTTCTTCTGTTAACGCTCAGTATGCTCTATGCGATTGCAAGAGTAAAGCACTTCACTGCTAGCATAAAAGGGATGCGGGTGAGTTTGTTGTTCGCTTCTATGATTGTGTTTATGGGTGTCTATCTTTTGTATGGTTACGCAACGGATGACATTACACAACTGCATTACATAGTGGCAAATATTCATAGTGTATGGGCAATATTTGGCTTTGCGGGTATTTTGATTATCGGTGTGGCATTTCAGGTTCTTCCGATGTTCTATGTAGCACCAAGATTTAAGCAGTTTTGTAAAAAAAGAGTTGTCTTGCTCATCAGCACGGGTCTGTTGATATGGATGATACTCAGTATCTTTGCAGATAATTATGCACTCTATGCAAAACTTTGGATAGCGACATTTTTTTGGGCTTTTGCAACAACAGTATGGATAAAATTCAACAAAAGAAAAAGACCTATATCTGATGTAACTGTATGGTACTGGAGAGCTGCAAGTATCTTTTTGACACTAGGCTCGTTTCTTTGGATATATGATGAGTTTTTTAAACATGAATATATTGTTATGGTGGGAATATTGATAGGGGGAGGCTTTATCCTCTCCATCATGCTTGGCATGCTGTATAAAATCGTACCTTTTTTGGTTTGGTTTCATCTCAATGCTATGGGCTACATGACGATACCGACAATGAATGAGATGATAAACAAAACAGCGGCAAAGTTACAGTTTGTTCTTTTTATACTCTCACTTATCGGATTTGTCTGTGCTTTTTATATGCCACAG
>JALVXQ010000270.1 GCA_027038255.1 Sulfurimonas sp.
GATTGCACTATATTCCGTTGCATCTGCTCTCTTACTACAAAACAAAGTATGCACTCAGAGTCAATGATTTTCCAGTAGCACTGCGTTCGTTTCAGCAGGTACTTTCCCTGCCAATCTATGCAAGCATGAGTGATGAAGATGTGGCAACTGTCATATCTAGCATCAAAAAAATAGCAAAAACAAGAGTATAAAAAGGCATTGAAATCCTCTCTTGTTTTTTGGGTTGAGAAGTACTTCTACAACCCTTCGCTGCTGCAAAAACTACTCTCTTACCTACTTTTACCGCTCTCTTGGCTCTACTGTTTTGTGATGTATGTGCGTTTTAAGAGTCAAACGCCGCAAGATTTCGGCATTAAAATAGTCAGTGTGGGGAATCTGACCGTCGGTGGCAGCGGCAAGACTCCTTTAGTGACAGCTTTTGCTCAAAAAGAGAAACACCCTGCAATCATTCTGCGCGGGTATGGACGAGCATCAAAAGGGATGATAGTTGTTAAAGATAAAAATGAAATTCTCTGTGATGTGAATGTAAGCGGAGATGAAGCGATGATCTATGCCAAAAAGCTTCCTCACGCAACGGTCATTGTGAGTGAAGAGAGAAAGATAGCCATAGAAAAAGCAAAAGAGCTCGGCTGTGAGATAATTTTTCTTGATGATGCCTACTCGAAGCACGACATTAAAAAAGAGGATATTCTCATAGTTGTGCCCACAACAAACAGTTTTTGTTTGCCAAGCGGTCCTTACAGAGAGCGACTCTGGAGTGAAAAAGATGCAAAGGTGCTGCGTGAGGATGTGGACTTTTTCCGTGAAGTAACACTTAAAGATGCAACACCAAAGATGGCACTTGTCACAGCTATTGCGAGACCGCAGCGCCTTGACAAATACTTACCTGATGGAGTTATCGCAAAGCACTATTTTGAAGATCATCACAGCTACAGCAAAGAGGAACTAGAGAAGATTTTACAAGAGGATGCAGCAACATCCCTGCTTGTGACTTACAAAGATTATGTTAAAATCGAAGGCTTTGGATTGCCACTCTCACTCCTCGATCTGGAAGTGAAAGTGAGTATAGATATGAATGAGGATATACAATGAATTATAGACCACCGTTTACCATTACTCCACAAATTCTTGACCTCGTGAGCCGTATCAGTGAAGCTGTAGGTAAGCTAGAAATTTTAGCTCCTTCATCTATCACACCTACTCTTCGTAAAGCCAATAAAATTAAGACCATCACAGGAACTCTTGAAATAGAGGGTAATACACTCGGGATCGAAAAAATTACCGCCATCTTAGAGGGCAAACGGGTGATGGGGAGCATACGCGAGATCGCAGAGGTAAATGGTGCTATTAAGGTATATGATAATCTGGCTACATTTGATTATAAAAATTTAGATGATCTACTGCGTGCACATAAGATGTTAATGGAAGAGATTCTTAACAATGCAGGAGCTTTTAGAAACTCCAATGTTGGTGTCGGTGGCGAAGAGGGTGTAGTTCATGTTGCACCTCCACACGGACAAGTGCCCCACCTGATGCAACAATTATTTAACTGGCTTGGTGTAAGTGATATACATCCTCTTATTAAAAGTTCTGTCTTTCACTATGAGTTTGAGTTTATACATCCTTTTGTTGATGGGAATGGCCGCATAGGCAGATTATGGCAAAG
>JALVXQ010000271.1:0-1640 GCA_027038255.1 Sulfurimonas sp.
CATCCGATGGTTATCCTGGTATTTCATCAATGGTATCTGACCTTATTTTACCATCTGCAATGATCTATGAAAAATGGGGTGCTTACGGAAATGCTGAGCGTCGTTCACAACATTGGAGACAACAAGTACTTCCAGTAGGAAATGCAATGAGTGATACATGGCAGTGGGTTGAGCTTTCAAAACGCTTTACTGTTGATGACTTATGGGGACCATATACTCTTAGAAATGGTAAAAAACTTGCAGATGTACGTGGTGAAGCGTATAAAATGGGTTATAAACCAGATACTACAATGTATGAGATTTTATATGAAAATGAGAGAGCGAAGAAAAACTATCCTCTTGCATTAGATCAATTCCCTCAAAAAGGGTATGACAACTCAGAGTGTATCGGTGATGCAAGAAATGTAGTAGGAAGTGATGGAAAAGTATTTAAAGGATACGGTTTTATGCTTCATCAATATCTATGGGAAGAGTATGCTTCATTTGGTCGTGGTCATGGTCATGACTTGGCAGACTTCGTTACTTACCATAAAGTTCGTGGACTTAAATGGCCTGTTGTAAATGGTAAAGAGACTGCATGGAGATTTAATGTAAACTTTGACCCGTATGCGATGAAACATGCAAAAGAGAATGGTAGAGGCAGCGAATTTGCATTCTATGGCCCACTTGCAAAAGCATTGCCATTTGGTAATTTGACTGGTGTGACAGATAAAAAGAAAAAACCACTTACGGATAAAGCGAAAATTTTTGCTCGTCCATATATGGATCCACCGGAAATGCCAGATGAAGAGTACAACCTATGGTTATGTACAGGACGTGTACTTGAACACTGGCACTCTGGAACTATGACTATGCGTGTACCTGAACTTTATCGTGCAGTACCGGAAGCATTGGTTTATATGAATCCTAAAGCAGCGTCAGAGAGAGGACTTAAAGATGGTCAACTCTGTTGGGTTGAATCTCGTCGTGGTAGAGTAAAAGCTCGTGTTGAGACTCGTGGACGTAACAGACCACCAAAACCATTAGTATTCGTACCTTGGTTCGATGAGCGTGTATTTATAAATAAAGTTACACTTGATCAAACATGTCCAATGTCAAAACAGACAGACTACAAAAAGTGTGCTGTAAAAATTTATAAAGTATAAGTAAAGAGGAAGTGTTATTTTGAGTAACCATTCAAAAGCGAAAAAACCAGTCAGTGATAGAAGAAAATTTATTCTTAATATGGCTAAAGGTGCAGGATATGCAGCGATAGGCGGTTTCTTATGGAGCGCCTATTTGGATGATGCGAAAGCATCTCCACTTGTTTTACGTCCTCCTGCGGCCATAGCAGAAAAAGATTTTTTAGATACTTGTATTAAGTGTGGTTTGTGTGTTGAAGCATGTCCTTACGATACGTTAAAACTAGCAGAGCCAGGTGATCATAAACCAATAGGTACGCCATTTTTTACACCAAGGGATATTGCATGTTATATGTGTGAAGATATCCCTTGTGTTCCTGTATGCCCAAGTGGTGCATTAGATGAAGCTAGTGTCACTAAAAACGGTAAACTTGATATAAACAGTGCTGAAATGGGACTTGCAGTAATTGATGAAAACAGCTGTATAGCTTTTTGGGGAATTCAATGTGACGCGTGTTA
>JALVXQ010000271.1:1650-29201 GCA_027038255.1 Sulfurimonas sp.
GTGTTATAGAGCATGTCCAATTATGGGGCAGGCAATAACAATAGAGTATGACCAAAATAAAAGAACTGGAAAACATGCATATTTAAAACCGGTGGTTCATGCAGATGCATGTACCGGATGCGGAATGTGTGAACATGCCTGTGTAACACAAAAGCCGGCAATATTTATTCTGCCTCGTGAGGTAGCAATGGGTAAAGCAGGAAGTCACTACATTAAAGGATGGGACAAAAAGGATGAAGCACGTCTGAAAGATGCACATGCAATTCATACCACAACAAATGTTAGTAAAGCAAAAGCAGTAGATAAGCTCAATGCTGGATTAGAAGGCTTATTAGATGAGTAAACTATGGAATAATTATAGATATATAATTCTAAGAAGATTTATTCAAATTGGGATTTTAGTTCTCTTTTTTGGTGCAAATGCTTGGGGTTGGAAGATTTTAGAAGGAAATCTTAGTTCATCTGTACTTTTTGGTGTTATTCCAATGAGTGATCCTTATGCTGTGTTGCAAATGGTAGTGGCAGGTGCTGTAATAGCATCAGACCTGCTTATAGGTGTTGGTGTTGTTGCACTTTTTTACTTCCTTATCGGAGGTAGAGCATTTTGTTCTTGGGTTTGTCCTATAAATATGGTAACAGACAGTGCAAATTACCTCAGAAGAGTTTTTGATATAGATAGAGCACAGTTAGAAAGAAGTCCAATAAGTAGAAACAGTAGATATTGGATTTTGGGACTGAGTTTAATTGTATCGGCTTTTATGGGAATAGCTGCATTTGAGTTTATCTCACCAATTTCGATGCTGCATCGCGGTATTGTCTTTGGTATGGGATTTGGCTGGGCTGCCATAGGTATGATATTTCTTTTTGATCTGTTTGTTTTAAAAAATGGATGGTGTGGTCATATTTGTCCACTTGGTGGATTTTATTCACTTATAGGAAAGTTTAGTTTTATTAAGGTACATCACATAGAAGAGAACTGTACACTTTGCATGAAATGTAAAATTGTATGTCCTGAGAAACAGGTGCTTCATATGATTGGTAAAGAGTCACTTCCTGTACTTTCAGGTGAGTGTACAAACTGTGCCAGATGTATAGAAGTATGTGATGATGATGCTTTAGAGTTCTCAGTAAGAGATTTTATTCAAAATAAAAAGACGGGAGAGTAAAATGAAAATTTTAACAAAAATTACGATAGGTTTGGCAGCAGCAAGTTTGTTATTAGTAGGCTGTAATGGTGCTAATACACAAACAACTACTCAAGCCAAAAAAGATGTAGTAGTTAAGCCAACTGCAAAAACAAATGCAATGGGACTAGGATATATAAAAGAGGTAGATCTTTTAAATGATGAATCTGCTCCACCTGCAGTTGCTTACCATTCAGCTGCACCAGGAACATCTAAAAAGATTAAACGTGCATTTCAAGATGCTCCACCAATGATTCCACATAGTGTAGAGGGATTGTTACCAATTACAAAAAACAACAATGCATGTCTTGGATGTCATATGCCTGATGTTGCAGCAGCTATGGGTGCAACACCAATTCCAATTTCACACTTTACAGACTTTAGACCAAAAACTGAGGTTGAAGGTGATGAAATTCTTAAAAATGGTAAGGTAATTAAAAATACTTCATCTGAATCATTGGCAAATGTTTCTATTCAAGTAAATCACAAAGAGAACAAACTCTATGCAGGTAGATATAACTGTTCTCAATGTCATGCTCCACAGGCAACAAATACATTGGTAGATCAAAATAAATTTAGTCCAGTCTATTTGGAAAGTACAGGTGCGCATAAATCATCTTGGGATCAATCTAAATGGTTACAACATATTAATACTCAAAAAAGTAATTAATAATGCAGAGGAGAGAGCTTTTTAGCTTTCTCTCTTCCTCTGTTAAAGAGGCAGTGAGAGAGAACAAAGATGAAGTTGTTACTGTTCGACCTCCGTATTATAGTGACATGAATGCTTTTGCCACAGAGTGTCAGGCCTGTGAGGGTCAATGTGCCTCTTTGTGTCAAGAACAGATAATAATAATTGGCGAGGATAAAACGCCTTATTTGGATTTTTCTCAGCGTGGATGTACCTACTGTGATGAGTGTGCTGTTGGATGTCCAAGTGATGTGTTGCTCGTAGAAAACAGACGTTTAATAGAAGCTGATATAATAATAAACAAAGATAAATGTTACAGTTGGCAGGGCGTTATGTGTTTCTCATGTAAAGATCCTTGTTATGAAGATGCCATTGATTTTAAGGCGATGTTTATGCCTGAGATTAATGAAAAATGCACAAGTTGCGGATTTTGCATAAGCAGATGTCCAGCAGATGCTATAGATATTAAAAAGGTTCGTTAATGCGCTATATAGTCATATTTTTTCTTCTTTTTTCAACACTTTTTGCACAAAAATTACTGCTCCCTGTATATGTGTATAAAACTTCTGATGGTTTGGCTACAGATGTGCTCTATGCAAAAGAAAAACTTTATATCTCTACAGACAGTGGAAAAATCGATATATTTAACACAAAAACTAAAAAAGAGATTCAAAGCATACAGCTTGATAAAATTAAAGATTTTATGGGGGATGAAATTGCGTCAAAGATTTTTACAATAGATTTGCTAGATAAAAATTTGTTAATACTCTCTCAAGATAATGATGGTTATAGCCGAATTGATCTGTATAAGAATCAAAAATTAGTTCCTGTAATTACAAGTCAAGACAAGCTTAATATTATTAAAGCAAAATTTATAGATAATAATACGATTTTATTGGCATTAATTAGTAATGATATTATTTCATATAACATAAAAACACATATAAAGAACTGGACTATTCAGGCTTCAATGTCGAAATTTTCTAATTTTTCTCTTAACAACGATAGAACGAAAGTAGCTATTGCAGACGAGAGTGGGAATGTACATGTTATTTATACAAAGAATGGAAAGAAGTTTAAAACATTAAGTGGAGAAAATGTAGATAATCTATTTGGTATTGCTTTTAGAAATGGTGTAGTGTTGACAGGTGGACAAGATAGAAGAGCAGCTGTTTACAATTTGAATAACTCAAGCGCTTACTATAAGCTCTCAAAGTTTTTTGTCTATGGAGTGGGATTAAGTCCCAATGGAAAAGTGGGGGCGTATAGTTGTGATATAGATAATAACATTGAAGTATTTGATACTATAAATCGAGAAAATTTGGGTAAATTTAAAGCAACTAAAAAGGTTGTAAACAGTATCAATTTTATTAATGAAAAAGAATTTTTTCTTAATAGTAACTCAAAAAATGTACTCTATTATAAATTAAAATAAGAAGGAGAATTTTTCAATGATAGAATATAAGGAAAGTGAATTTTTAGTAGAAACGGAAGTTCCGGAAGACGAGCTTATAATTTCACGAACAGATTTAAATGGAAAAATTACCTATGCTAATGAGACTTTTTGTGATATCAGCGGATACCACGAAGATGAACTCTTGGGGAAAGACCATAGTATTGTGAGACATCCAGATATGCCGAGTGCTGCTTTTGAAGATTTATGGAGTACCATAAAAGCTGGAAAACAGTGGATAGGCATCGTTAAGAATTTACGAAAAGACAGAGGCTTTTACTGGGTGGAAGCTATAGTTTCGGGGGTGTATAAAAAAGGGGAACTGGTTGAGTATAAATCACTCAGAACGCCAATATCATACGTAACTAAACTAAAATATCAAAGATTGTATGATAAAATGCGTGCTGAGAACAATGAAAGAACAAGAAAAGTTATTTACGAATAAAAATTAAAGGAAAAATAGTATGAATGTATCAAGTATAGTAGTGCAGACAGTGCCGAAGTTTTTAGATGAGGTTGTAGAGAGTTTAAAAAATTGTGAAGTGTGTGATTATCATCTGCATGATGAAAAAGGGCGAGTGATTATTACTATTGAAGGTGAAGATGTCAGTGAAGAGATAGGGAAACTTAAAATTATTGAGGCTATTCCTCATGTAATTGCAGCAGATATGCAAATGGCGTATTCTGAAGATGAACTTGATGCAAACATAAAAGTTATTAATGAGTCCGATGCGGTTCCAAATATTTTAAATGATGAAAATGTCAATATTGATAATATTACATACCATGGAGACCTTAAAAAGAAAGATGCAGAACTGCAGGAGTTTGCTAAAGATTTAAGTAATCCAAACGGAGTGAAGTAATGGGTGTTGTTTTTACTTCTACTATAAAGCTTGATGATGCCGGTCAATGGTATATTGAAATTACAGATGCTACTGATGAGAATGATACACGGGTAGAAGCCTGTTTTGATCTTGATGAGTATGAAAAAAAGATAGAAGAGATGGGGAATGAATATGGCGGTCACATTGATGAAGTAAAGTGGCTTAAAGATGATAATGTTCCTAATGTCGTTTTAGATGAACTTCGTGTAAGAATGGCAGAACATCGCGCGAAGATAGAAGAAGAGCGTGGAGAAGTCATTACTCCTGTTGTTGAAAAGAAAGAAGAGTAATCTGCAATCTGCCTGCTATTTGAGAAGCAGGTAGATTAAAGCAAAATTGATGAAAGTCATAATCATAAAAGCACGTTTGTAAAAAACAAGCGGTGATTTCTCTATAAGCGGTGCATTTTTGATAAAGTAAGGTTTTACTTTTTCAGGGTGTGTCAGTTCATAGTGCATCTCTGAATAGTGGGAATATCTCTGTTCCTTGTCTATTGCAATACTTCTCATAATAACACTATCAAGCCAGTCAGGAATATTTTTATTATATGTACTTGGCTTTTTTGCTTCTTTAAAGCTCGGATTTTGAAAAGGTTCTATCTCTCCATATGGGTATTTCCCTGTTAAAGAAAAATAGAGTGTCACACCGATGGCATAGAGCTCAGTCGTTTCACTGATAGCTTCACCTAAAAAACGTTCCGGAGCGAGAAAGCTCGGTGTTCCTGCTTTTGTATTTGTAGAAAATATCTCTGTAATACTTCCATAGTCTATGATTTTAAACTCCAGATTTTCTTCATCATCTTTTGCTATCATGATATTTGACGGTTTTATATCTCCGTGAACCAGATCATAGCGTAGTAAAAATTGTGACATTTTCAGCAGTGTTGCTACAAGTTCTACACTGTCATCAATGGTTAATTGCTTATGTGTTAGGTAATGGTCTAAATCTTCTCCATTAAAAAGCTGCATAACGTAGTAACGCATAGTACGCGTTTTTGGAATGACAGCCTTTGGAAAAAAATCAGCTTTAAGTCGTTTTGCATTCCATGCCTCTTTTACAAAGAGATCAAGCTGTGATTCATCATCCAATGCTTCATAAGGGGCAAATTTTAGAACATAATCTTTTGTTTTTTTGTGAACAAGCCATGTTCTTTCATTTTGAATAAGAGGTTTAATGAGTTGGTACCCATCAATTACCTGATTTTTTTTGAGGCTTTGTGGAATTTCAAGTTTTTGGTGTCTGAGTGTTGAATATTCATCGGCTTTGAGTATTTCAACAACGACGGCAGTCGTGTCATCGGGAAGGTTGTCATTTTCAAGCTTACTTGCTTTTTTGACAAGTGTATGAGCATTACCCAATTGCATGTTTTTAGCAAGGTCTTCATCATTTAAAACATTGTAAAGTCCATCACTGCAGAGTAAAATTTTGTCATCTTTTTGGACAATGTTTTCAAAGTAGTAGGGTTCAACATTTTCTGAAATACCAATGGCCTGCGTGAGGACATTTTCATAGCCTGGCTCATCCATGGCATGATCAAATGAGAGCTGGTTGAGTTTATAATCTCTGTAGAGGTATACACGGGAGTCTCCAACATTTGCACCGTAAAGACGATTTCCCTGTATGACGACGATGGTTAGAGTAGTGACAAGTTCAGAAGCTTCATAATTGATTTGTGACTCTTGATAGAGAATCGAGTTGATTGATTCTATGAAGGAGCGGAGCGATTTTTCAATGCTCCATGATTTTGGACGGATCTTAAAGTTGTTCATAAGATGCTGCGTTGTGCGTTTTGCAGCAGCGGCACCCTCTACAGCACTTCCAACACCATCACAAACGATGGCAACGGTCAAATCGCCAATCGTTTTAACATCATAAAAGTCATCACCTGTAAGCTCTTTTCGCTTTGAGAGTGAAAAACCGGAGAATTTTAGAGTGTTTGATGCCATACAAGCAATCCTTTTTTAGATTCTTCCACCTGCGGCAACACCCCAAGTCGTTCTCCATCTTGTTTTTACAAAACTAAGACCGGCAATGGCTACAAGAACGACAGCGGCAAAGATTAAGAAACCTTCTGTATAACCATTAAAAGCACCTTTAGACCATCCAAGGGTTTTAATGAGTGCAGTACCACCAAGACCACCTGCACACCCAACAAGTCCTGTCATTATACCAATATCTTTACCAAATCTTTGAGGTACAAGTTGGAAAACTGCACCATTTGCCATACCAAGACTAGCCATAATGAAAAAGAGAACTAAAATGGAAAGATAAAATGGCAAGTGAGCGAGTGCCGTAAGGGCAACAAGAGCTGCAACTGCACCATAAAAAAAGTAGAGTGCTTTTACTCCACCGATTTTATCTGCGATATTTCCACCCACAGGACGAAGAACAGCACCTGCAAAGATGGTAATAGCTCCGAAATAACCTGCAATGACTTTTACATTTGGTTCATTTAAGTAATCCATACCAAAGGCAGACATATCTGCTTGGTAAGTGTTCATTAAGTAAACTTTCATATATCCTGCAAAACCAACGAAACCACCAAAACTTACCGCGTAGAAAAGGTTGAACCACCATGTATCTTTATCGCCTAAAAGTTTAAGATAATCTTTTACTTTTTTAGGACGTGGAGTATATACCTCACGCGGTGCATCTTTTGCCAAGAAAAGGTAAGCGATGAAAACAAGTATAGCCATAGCCGCACCAACACCAAATACAGAGTACCAACCCCAATACTGAGCAATTTTTGGAGCGAAGATAAAGTCAAGAACAACACCGATATTTCCGGCTCCTGCAATTCCAAGTACAACACCTTGGAGTTTCGGAGGATACCATTGACCGGCTTGAGGCAGTGCAACCGCAAAAGAAGCTCCTGCAAAACCAAGACCAAGTGCAACGACAAGTAAAATGTTATATGTAATACTCTCACCCATAAGAAAGGCTGTTAAAAGGGAAGCAATAACGATAGCTTGTGCGATAAGTGCTGTCTTTTTCGCACCAATTTTATCGACACTAAAACCAAGAACAATTCTTAAAATAGCACCAGAGAGGATAGGGAGTGAAAGCAGTGTTGCTTTTTGCCCCGCTGTCATTATAAAGCCTGTTTTTGCCAGTGCTTCCGCGATTTCTGTTGAGAGGGGTCCAAGCATTGTCCAGACCATAAAACTCATATCGAAATACAAAAATGCCATGAATAGTGTTGGAAAATGCCCCTGACCTTTGAGTGCTTTAAAGTTTGCCATATCTTACTTCTCCTAGTAATTTTATGGTGTAATTATAATATATAAAATAAGCATATGAAATAAATTGCTGATTAAAAATTAACCATTCTAAAAATACCGTATGATTAAAAATTATACAGCTTGTGAAAAACTAGAGTATATTTATTGATATATATCAAGATTAAAAATTGTTCTTTAATGATAGAATTCTGAAAATTTAAGGAGAAATAGATGACATTTACAAACTCTGCTGAGTTATTGTCTTTTCACTGGGTTGCTTACTCCATATATTCTGCAATGATTATTTCCGTTGTTGCATGGTTTGGCTATAACCTTACAAAAAAAGATGCTAAGTCAGTTTTTAGAATACCGTTTTATTGGTATATGGCCTTTTTGGTTGCAGGTGGTGTGGGACACCATATATTTACATATAACACAATTCCATGGGTATCACAAGATATTGACAGACATAACATTACACCGGATGCAAAATATGAATTTGAAATCCAAAATCATAAATGGATAGGACTTCCTAAGCAGATACTCATCCAGTGTGGTCAAACGGTTGAGTTTGATGTGCATAGTAGAGACTTGGTATATGGTTTTGGACTTTTTCGTCAAGATGGTTCTATGGTAATGCAGATGCAGGTAAATCCGGGAACGGATGTAAACGGTATACTGGATTCCAATGACATACTTTGGACCTTTAATCATAATGGTGTTTTTGATCTGACATCGACTGAGTACTCTGGACCAGAACAGTACAGCGAAGACGGAAAAGATTTGATGATGGTAAAAGACTTGGTAAAAGTTGTAGGGTGTAAAGATAATGGAGGTATCCAATGAGTTATATGAATACATTGATAAATGGTACAAATTTTGACCATAAAGGTTTAAATGCTCTGCAAAAGGTTACACTTCGTGCTGTAGTTATGGCATTTTTGTTCTATGGCTTGGTTGCTTTAGAGGGAATGATAATGAGAATGGTAGAAGTTGGACATGTGCCTCTTAACCCACTTCCAGAGCAGTTTTTCCATCCTGAGCACTTTTTCTCTATTATGACAGTGCATCCTATTGTAGGTATTTTTGGTTCTACGTATCAACTTGTTTTTGGTGCTTTTACATTTTTAGTACCGTATTTGACAAAGAAACCGCTTTATAGTGTGAAAATAGCTAATATTACTTGGCTACTCATTACTATAGGAACAGCACTCGCTTGGATAGCTGCATTTGTATGGCAATATGCACCGCTTTATACACTCTACTGGCCGCTTCCTGCTGATACACAGCAGTTTAAAGTGATTGGCGGTATTGTTTTTATTATTGGTGTTGCTTTAATTATGGCAGGAACGCTTACTTTTATTTACAATATCTATGCGACTATTTTTGCTCGTGTGGGTATTCATAAAAATAAAACAACAAAAGAGCTGCTTATTTCTGGTTTTGGTATTGACGGATTCTTAAATCTCATCAATAAACTCAGAGGAAAACAACCTTATACAAAAGAGCCTGCTTTGGCACTTCCAGTTGTTGCCATCTTTCGTGGTACTGTAGATACATTTTTAGATGCACTTGTGATTTTAGGTGCCGGTATTTTAATTTTAGTCTATCTTATTTTCGATGCAAGCGGACATGCACTTGATGTGACTGCCATTGATGCACTTTTGTATAAGAACTTTTTTTGGTGGGGACTTGACCTTGTTGCTGATGGTCTTGTGCTTATTTATGTTGCAGGTTCATGGTATTTACTTGCTACGCTCATTACGGGGCAAAAACTTTTTATGGAAAATGTGGCACGTGCTGCATTGATGCTTGAACTTCTAGTTTCTTGGATGGTTTGGTCTCACCACCTGCTTGGTGATCAGGGGCAGCCTGAGATGATGAAACTCATCTCCGGTGAAATGGTTACTGCGTTTGAGTTGCTCACGCAAGGGCTTGCACTTTTCATTACGCTTGTAACACTTTGGAAAGCGCGTCCGCTTAAAATGACTATGGAGTTAAAATATCTTCTTGGCGGTCTAGTAGGTTTTGGTCTGGCTGTTCCTGCGGCAATAATCCAGGCAGATATGGGTATGAACCGTGTTTTACACAATACACAGTGGATTATCGGTGCGCATGTGCATATCGCTCTAATAGTTGGGCTTTACATGACGCTTTACAGTGCTGTCTATGTACTTTGGCCGCTTGTGACGAATAACACAAAAGTTTACTCTCACAAACTTTCAAATACGCACTTCTGGCTGCACCTTATAGGTGGTATTGGTATGGGTGCATTTATGGGTATGGCCGGACTTGACGGTATGCTTCGCCGTCATCTTTATGTTGACGGACAGTTTAATCCAGATATGGTCTTTGCTGCAATGTTTGGAACAATGCTGCTGATTGCTTGGGCTGTATTTTTATACAACATTATTATGAGTGTCGGTATCAAGGGTCTCATTGGTATTTTCTTACCTGCAACAGACCCAACATCTTCTTATGGTCTTGATGAAGAGATAGAACCTGCGGATGATCCTGCGTTTGCAAATTAAAAAGTGGGGACATCTGTCCCTGCATCTCTTAGACTAAAAAAGGAAAAAAGAGTTGATAAACTTACAACGAGTTGCACGTGAGATAAAAACTGTAGGACTGTATGATCTGGTTTTACAGGATGTGCAGAGAATGGCAGGAAAAAATAGAGTAAGTGAAGCAGAGATACTACAGGCTCTTGATGAGAATCCTCAAATACTTGAAGATTATATGCAGACAAATGTAGAGTATAATCTCTCAAACATACATTTAAAAGATATAAAGTTAAATGATTTAAAAGATGATTGCAAGCTAAAAGCAAAAGAGATCAATGCAAATCTCAGACAGCTCAAAGAGCTTGAAAAATATACGCTCGATTTTGAGCAGAGTGCTACCCTTGTCATCATCTTTTCAATCGAATTTTTTGTTCTTTTTTCTGTACAGTATTTTATCGTACTGCTGAACCTCAAAGAGTGGCAGTGGTGGATATATGGCGTTTTTGCTTCAACTGTGGCAGTAGCCTACTGGTATGGGAAAAAGCAGAGCAGACTGTATTCGAAAAACAAGAAGCTGTATGATGCACTTTATAGAGATACATTAGGACTCATAGAAGCACTTGAGGAGGAAGCATGCATCAAAAAAAGTGAGCTTTTAATAGAGGAGTGTGAAGAACATGTCTAAGCCAATAGAAGTTAATTTCAAATGGAATAAAGAGCTGGCACTCACAACAAGCAAGCTCTACTATGACTATGACATGCGCCACTCAAATAAAAGATATTTAGGATGGTTTTTTGTTGCTTTGGTGCAGTTTGGGATTGTCGGGGCATTGAAACATGACAGCTATGGTCTGCTTTATCTCTCGACTTTTCTAGTGGGCTATTGGTATTATGGCAGATGGTACCTGAGAAAAAGAATGCTATTGCGTTTTTATGATAAAAATGTTCCAAAAAATGTGGATGTGCATTTTAGCATTGATGCAGAGGGTCTACATGGTAATAATGAAGTGATTTTATGGGATGACATTATAAAAATCATTCAATTAGAAGAGGGTGTTTTAGTCCAAAGCACAGAAAGTGCACTCTTCTTTGAAAAGAGTGCTTTTAAAAATGCGCAAGAGAGAAGACGATTTATAGAAATGGCAACAGAAAAAGGGAAAATCTAGTGGATTACTTTTTTATTGGGGCTGTAACTCTTTTTGTTATAGGTTTACTAATCGTTGGTGCGGTGATGGATGAAGAGGATATGAGTCAGGATGATTAAAAATTAAACACAGAATCTAAATATTTTCAGTTATATAGAGTATAATTTCATCATATTACTATGGAGATGAATTATATGCAGACACCTTTAGAAAGCTTTATAGATCACAAAGCAGACACAGGAATGCAGTGCGGTTCATACTCCATAGATGTTCCACCACTGAAAGAGGGAGAACAGTACCGTTTTCACTTTGATGCTGTTGCTTGTGTAGGGTGTCGCTGTTGTGAAGTCGCATGTAACGAACAAAACAATAATCCTGCAGATATAAAATGGCGTCGTGTCGGTGAGATGGAAGGCGGCGATTTTCCGGTTTTCACGCAGATGCTTAACTCCATGAGTTGTAACCACTGTATAGACCCTGAATGTCTTAAAGGATGCCCGACAAATTCTTACATCAAGATAGATGCAACGGGTATTGTTGTGCATGATGATGATACCTGCATCGGGTGTCAATACTGTACATGGAACTGTCCGTACGGTGTGCCTGTCTTTCATGAAGAGCGTAACATTGTTACAAAATGCCATATGTGTCACGAACGTCTTGATGTTGGGCAAAGTCCTGCCTGTGTTCAGGCCTGTCCTGCAGGTGCAATTGAGATAGAAGTGGTCAATGTTGAAGAGTGGTTGAACCGTGACATTGATGAGCAGGCAAATATGCCATTTTTACCTGATGCCCGAATCACAAACTCAACAACACGCTACACACTTCCTGATAATCTTCCTGAAGATATGAAAGAGATGGATGAGCACATCTTAAAACCGGCACATAAAGAGATACCGCTTGTTTTTATGACTGTGCTCACGCAGATATCTTTAGGTGGATTTTTAGCACTCTTTTTGGGTGACGTTATGAGCCTTTTTGGTCTTGAAAAAACAAATTGGATTATGGCTTTGTTGGTTGTTTTTCCTGCAGCTGTGGGACTTCCACTCTCAGCGCTTCATCTTGGTCGGCCATTTTTAGCGATGACAGCTATGAAAAACATAAAAACCTCTTGGCTTTCACGTGAGGCATTGGCTCTTGGTGTGTTTACCGCTTTGATGACAGCAGTTGTGGGGGCATATTGGTTTAATGTCTCTCATCTTTTGCGTTTAGTGCTTGAAGCTGTGACGCTTAGTGTCGGGGTATATGGAATTTATGCACAAAGTATGATTTACCGCATAAAAGCCCGTCCGTCTTGGGATAGAATCACAACGAATTATAAGTTTTTTGGTGTGGCATACATTGGAGTCTTTTTACTGGCATTTGTGAGTAGCATATCAACTGTACATGAAGCCATCATTCCTTTAACAACACTAGGAATGCTTGGTGCATTGGCACAACTTTTCTTTTCGTATGAAGATCTGCGAACGCTTGATGCAAAAGAGAATGCATACCAGCTGCAACGAACAAAAAGACTTTTAAATGAAAACTTTGCGAATGTAAAAAAGATTCGTTTTATAAGTTTGTTGGTTGGTGGTGTGCTGTTGCCTCTGTTGGCGCTTGTCTTTGTCAGTGGTGCATCCGTGACAGCCGCTTCGGTTATTTTAGGTTTAGCACTTCTTATAAGTTTTGCGAGTGAGATTAGTGACAGATTTTTATTTTACACAACTGTTGTTCCTCTTGGTATGGCCGGCGGATTTTTTGTGGGTAAACAGCGCTAAAGTACACTTTTTTTTGAAATAAGTGCTTTTACAAGAGAGCTTCTAATAGAGTCATAGGCTTCTGCATTTTGTTTGAGTGTTTTTTTCTCTCTTTGCAGTTTTCTGTTAAGCGTGTCAAGCTCCTTTTGCAAGGCGATATACTCAAAAAGCCCATTTTGCTTGACAACTTTTTGTAAGGTTACCTGTTTGAACTCTTTGAGTTGTTTGAGTTGCTCTTCTTCTTTGAGTATATTCTCTTTAAGTACTCTTTTTTTCTCTTCGCTTTTTGTGATGTCAAGTTTGTCATGTAAAATATTTATGGAGCGTGTAGAGTGTTCTATTTCAATCTCTGTACTTGCCTTTTCACTCAGGAGGAGTTCATTGTTTTTAATAGGTGAAACACCGTTGACATAAAATTTTTGCACTCTCTTTTGATAGAGACTTTTCTCTTTTTTCAGTGTGTTAATGGAGTTCTTTGCTTTAGTGTAAATCTTGACGATGCTCAACATAGAAGGAACTGTCCATCGCAGACCGTTGTCGGCTTCGATGTGAGGGATTTTGTATTTGATCCCTTTTATGACTAAGATGTCCTGCGAGTAGTAGTTAAGAAAATCCATCATGTAGCGGTTTGAGATGGCAATCTCATCAAGAATGAGTTCTGAGATAGATGAAAATACCTCTTTAAAATGGATACGGAAAAGATAGCCGGCAAAGCCTAAGAAAAAGCCGTCTTCATTGTCATATATCTTTATAAGTTTCTCAAGTGTAATGGCATGAATATAAGAAAAAACATTTTTTTCATACTCTTCGTTAGATATCTTTTTGACTATAAAGTATTTGTGAACAAACTCTTGGGCAATCTCTGTAAAAAAGTTTTTATTCTCTTCTTCTGCAAAAAATTCTTCATAAAAAGATTTGAGCTCTTCTTCATTGACACCGTTATAACGGTTTTTTACAGTGTTTTTATCTTTTTCAGCTACTTTTTTCTGTACAGTCTCATCAATGATTTTGATGAAAATATTGCCATTTTTGTTGATGACAACAGCATTGCCCGTTAATTCAAAAGCTGCGCGGATGTAGGCTTTGATGAGGTCTGCAGCAGGATATTTCTCTTCATGAATATTTTTACTTAAAAAAGTTGTAATGTGTGTTACAAGAGAAGCTCGCAGCAGTATCTGGTTCTCTTTGCCCTTGTAGTCATAAAGCACATCCGCTTCATGATTTTCAACGAGCTCTACAAAAGCATCTAAAATTTGTTCATCTATCTTTATTTGTCTGTGCATATTTTATTTTATCTAAAAATATTTAAATTTTCTACTTAGGTAGTTCATTGCTTAAATATTATACGTCTAACTTACAAAATGGGTACTTTTTTGTGCTATTATTAAACAATAGAATGTAAGTGAGCAATTATTATGGTAAATAAAATAAAAGATTTTTTAGGTTTTGATATAAAAGAGGAGAAGTTTAAGCTCTCCTCTGATGAGATTTTCGGCATGATTTCTGATGAAAAAAAACCCGACAAATGGGTTTTCTCAACATGTGGGTATTGTGGTGTGGGATGTGGACTTTACATTGGTGTTAAAGATGGTAAAGCAGTCTATACAAAAGGAAATCCGAAGCATTTTGTCAATCAGGGTACACTCTGTCCTAAAGGGCTTTCCGAGCACCAGATGATAAACTCGTCACACAGGATTCAAACGCCACTAATTCGTAAAAATGGCGAACTTCAGGCGGCTACTTGGGATGAGGCTTTTACTAAAGTAAGCTCAGAGTTTAAACGCATTCAAAAAGAGCATGGAAACAAAGCTGTATCTGTTATAGGAACAGGACAATTTTTAACTGAAGAGTTCTACACACTTGGTAAATTTGTACAATTAGGACTACAAACAAACAACTATGACGGAAATACAACACTCTGTATGGCTTCAGCAGTTATGGGCTATAAACAATCGCTTGGAAGTGACGGTGCTACAAGTTCATATGAAGATTTTGAAAAGGCGGACACTATCTTTTTAGTGGGTGCAAATATCGCAGATAATCATCCGATTTTAACCTTGCATATCAATAAAAATCCGAAGAAAAAAGTGATAGTAATTGATCCGCGTGCAAGTAAAACTTCACAAATGGCAGACCTCTATGTACCTATTAAACCACGAACAGATTTGGCACTTTATAATGGTCTGGCTTACATTGTTTTAGAACAGGGTTGGGAGAATGAGGGCTACATTAAAGCCAATACAAACGGCATAAAAGAGTTGAAAAAACATTTGCAGGATTATCCACCGCAAGAGGTTGCAAACATCACAGGTATAGATGTAAAAACACTCTATGAACTTGCACGTGAGTTTGTCTCAAATGAGAAAGTAATCACTGGCTGGACGATGGGTGTGAATCAATCTTTCATGGGAACAGACACAGTAAGTGCCATCATTAATCTGCACCTCTTAACAGGGCACATTGGACGTGAGGGGACAGGGCCTTTCTCTATTACAGGACAGTGTAATGCGATGGGAACACGTGAGACAGGGTTTACTTCAAGTTTGCCAGGGTATAGAAACTATGGGGATGAGGCAGCACTTAAAGAGTATGCAAAAATTGTCAATGTACCTGAAGAGATTATTCCACGCGAACGTGGGTATAAATATGCTGAGATCATTGATGCAATAGATAGAGGTGAGATAAAAGCACTCTGGATAACGGCGACAAACCCACTTGTCAGTTTTGTCAATCAGGAAAAACTGCGAGCAACTTTGGCAAAACTTGATCTGCTTGTCGTGCAAGATGCTTTTTTAGGCGATACCGCTCAAATAGCAGATGTGATCTTTGCAGCAGCAACCTGGGGTGAGAAAGAGGGAACATATACAAACTCTGAGAGACGTTGTAACAAAGCAAACAAAGCAGTTGAGCCAATAGGCGATACAAAAGGTGATTTTGATATTATCATAGAGTTTTCAAAATACTTTGAAGGTGTCAATGAGATGCTCTTTCCTAACTGGAGTGAGCCGCGTGATGCTTTTGAAGAGTGGCGAAAAGTCTCTAAAGGGCAGTTGTGTGACTATAGTGGGATAACGTATGAGCTTCTTGAAGAGCAGGGCGGTATTCAGTGGCCGTGTAATGAGCAGTTTCCACTTGGAAGCAAGCGTCTTTATACGAAAGATATTCCATTTAGAACGGCAGATAAAAAAGCAAAATTACTTTGTCTTGAATGGCACCCGATGGCTGAACCTGTAAGCCCGGAATTTCCAGTGATTTTAAATACAGGACGTACAGTTGAGCAGTGGCATACGCGTACAAAAACAAGAGATATTGCCATTTTAGATAATCTTGCTCCTGAAGCATGGGTGGACATTAATCCAAGTGATGCGAAAAAACTAAAGGTAAAATCAGGCGATAGAATGAGCCTCTCTTCTCCTCGCGGACGTGTTGATGATGTCGTGGTAAGAGTGACGGGAAGTGTTCGACCTGGAACTATTTTTGTCCCATTCCATTTTAATGAGCAGCTTGTAAACAGCCTGACAAATGAGAGCTTCTGTCCAAAATCAGGTGAGCCAAACTTTAAACAAACGGCTATTCAACTTCATTCTGAGGCAGTACCTGAAGGGTTAAGCCTTGAAGAACAAGAGGTGAGTGGCGCTATTGCACATCACAAAGTAGTTTATGAAGGTGTGGCACATAAAGCAAAAGAGCGAGAACTCTCTCAAACTGTTTAAAAAATAGACATAAATCCTAGGTTATTTGCCTAAAAATAGATTATAATTATAATAATAGACTTCCTGCATAACCTAGATAAACCTCAGAGGGAAGAAAAAAAGATGAAATTGTGCAAAATCTTTTTTGAAGCGTAGCCATAGCTACGGTGAGAAAAAGTTTTGTGCAAGTTCGCTTTTTTTCTTCCCTCCCTTTGGGCAATTTATAGAGAGCTTTACTCCGCGTTAGATAACTTTCACCGTAGCTACGGCTACGCTGAAGAACATCTGCCTTGATTAAAACTCTCTATAAAATGCTGAGATATATCTAGGTTATGCAGGAAGTCTAATATATAAATTGGAGTTATAATCTATATGGAAGCACTACAGCAAGCATTTGAAGCACGAAATAAAAAACTCAATAAAATTGAAAAACTAAAAGAGCTGAAATCTCCAAAAGAAGCAATAGAGAAACTTGAAGAGTATGCTCAAAATGGTTATGCCTCCATACCTGCTGAAGATAAATCTTACTTTTTAAAATGTTTTGGTATTTATGACAGACCGGCAACACCTGAACGATTTATGATAAAACTGCGTATTCCCGGCGGTTATATGAACGCAACGCAGGCAAAAGTCATTGGTGAGTGTGCTAAAGAGTTTGGAGAGGATTATATCGACCTTACAACACGTGCACAGTGTGAACTTCGCTATCTGTGTATAGAAGATCTACCAACGATTGTAAAAAGACTCGATGCTGTCGGTATTAATGCCTACCAGACAGGAGTGGATAATATACGCGGAATTATGGCAGACCCTTTTGATGCAAGTGCTTTTGATAATGTCCTCCCTTCGCATCCTATACTGCTAAAGATGCAAGACATCTTTTTAAATAATTATGAGTGGATATCGACACTTCCTAGAAAATTTAACACAGCCATTACAGGTAACATTGCCAACAGATGTAATGTGTTTTGTCATGATGCCTCATTTGTCTTGGCACAAAAAGAGGGTGTTTACGGTTACAACATGTACCTTGGCGGTAAAGTTGGTGTTGTAGGAAAACCGGCAGATATATTCTTGAAAAATGAAGCAGAGGTGCTGGCTGCTTTTAACTCCATCATAGATATTTTTAAACGTTTTGGTTTTCGTGACAACAGAAACAAAAACAGACTCCACTTTCTTATAGAAGCAGTTGGAATGAGTGAAATCGCGGCAGCGATTCGAGAAAATGCCGGCATTGATTTTGCGTCAGCAGGAACTACCATGACACAGATGGATTATTTTGAGCCAGATCAGGGACGTGTGCAGCTGCGCGATGACAGTTTTGGCGTGCATGTCGTTGTGCCTTCTGGAATTTTCAAAGGCTCTTCCATGCTTGAGGCTGCACGGCTTGCTGAACTCTATGGAAACGGCGAACTGCGTCTTGATATGGAACAGAGTTTTTATATTATGGGTGTTAAGGATGTAGATGGACTTTTGAATGAAAGCTATTTTGAAGAGTATAAAAGTCTCAACACTCCATATTTTAACCATTTAATTGCCTGTGCGGGAACTGAACATTGTCCTTTTGGTGTCATTGAAAATAAAAATGATGCTATTAATATGGCAAGTTATCTGGATGAAAAAGTACCTTTAGAGTCAGGGCGCATCCGTATGTACTGGTCTGCTTGTGTGAAAGGGTGTGGTATTCATGGTCTGGGTGACATTGGTTTTGAGGGTTGTAAAGCTAAAGTAAACGGTCTCAACGGCAGTGGTGTTAATATTTATCTTGGCGGAAAGATTGCAGGAAACGGAGCATCAGAAGGGCATACTGTTTTAAAAGGTGCTCCGCTTGAGTATGCAAAGTATTATATAGAATCTTTGGCTCTTGAATATAAAAGGTTGCGTTTGGAAGCTGAGAGTTTTGAAGCTTTTACAGACAGAGTTCTACGTAGTTTCACTAATGCAAAAATCGGTTTTATGATGATGTTGCTTGCTTACATGCGCGCAAAAAATGTTGTAGTGGATTTTGGGTTTGAAACGAAGGTAATGACAGGTAAAAATGAAGAGTTTGAAGTTTTTGAACTAGGTCGCAAGCTCTATTATCAGCTTACAAAAAAAGAGGCATATACCTCTTATGAACGCTTTACAAATGTCATAAAAAGTGAAAAACTTGAAAATATTCGAAAGCTCGCTCCGGGAATAGATGAAAATATTGCACAGATGCTTGAGTTGATACTGCACAGTGATGAAAACAGAAGGGCAGTTGTTTTTTCTGAGCTGATTCCTTTTATTATGCTCTATGAGAAGTAGATTTATCTTTTAATACTTTTTATGCTACAATGAAGTAAATAGTATAAAGGTGTTTGAGATGATTGAAGGTGAATGGTTTCAATATATAACAGCTCTGTTAGCTCTTTTACTTCTGATAAGTTTGTATTTTAATTTCAAATTATTTAGAACTATTAAACGGCATAACCAAAATGACAATGTCCTGATTAAAAGTGCTTATTTTGACCCTCTAACGGAACTCCCTAACCGTGCAAATATTGAGCTTGTCATAGGTGAACAGATAGACAGAGCCCTCAGACACAATCAAACTTTTTTAGTAACAATCGTAAAAATAATTAATTATCATGATGTTAAAATTCGGTCTAAAGAGCTTGCAGATGAGTTTGTAACTGAAGCGAGTGACAGATTGCTCTCCTCAATACGTGATGAAGATATAGTAGGACATTTAAGTGATGATGGCTTTATTATAGTATTTAATGAGTACCTGGATGAAGCGAATTATGACATTATTGTCAACAGAATTAAAACTGCTTTTGCAGAAGAGCCGCATATGAATACGAAGTACCATATAGAGTATAACATCAGCATAGGACATACAAAGTATCCAAATGATGCAACAGATGCAACTTTACTCATAGACCGCGCAATCCATAATGCATTAAAGTAAAATAAAAGCGAATTTTAAGTATAATTCACGGATTTTTATAAAAAGGTGTATGCATGGCTAACAAACGTGTTTTGGTTAAGTTTTCAGGTGAAGCTCTTGCCGGTGAGGCAGGTCATGGGATTGACACACAAATATTAAAGTATATAGCACAAGAGATTAAATCTCTTATTGATGCCGGTATCGAAGTTGGTATCGTCATCGGGGGTGGGAATATTATTCGTGGTGTTACTGCAGCACAAGATGGAATTATTAAACGTACATCTGGTGATTACATGGGTATGCTTGCGACCGTGATTAACGGTGTTGCAATGCAGGAAGCATGTGAACATACAGGATTGCAGGTACGTATGCAGACTGCTATTAAAATGGAACAGATTGCCGAGCCATACATCAATCGTAAAGCGACACGTCATTTAGAAAAAGGGCGTGTAGTTATTTTTGCTGCAGGAACCGGAAATCCATTTTTTACAACAGATACAGCCGCAACACTTCGTGCTGTTGAAATTGGCGCAGAGGTTATCATCAAAGCAACAAAAGTTGATGGTGTTTATGACAAAGATCCTATAAAATTCAGTGATGCAAAAAAAATCGATGAATTAACATATGATCAAGCCTTACAAGATCATATTAAAGTGATGGACGACACATCTATTGCACTTGCAAAAGACAACAGCCTGCCTATTATCGTTTGCGATATGTCCATAAAAGGAAACTTACTGGACATTTTAAATGGCAATATGAAAAATTGCTCAATAGTTAAATAAAGGAATATAAATGAAAGTTGAAGAATTAACAGCAAAAGTTCTAACAGAAAATCCAAATATGGATCGATATCAATTAGCTATAGCTGTTGCTAAAAGATGTGATGAGCTAGAAAACGGTGCAACAAGCAAACTTAACGTAAACACAAGTCACACAAAATCAGCTGACTTAGCGCTTATGGAAATCGCTGAAGGCCTCATCGTAGTTAAAGGCTTTACTAAAAAAGAGCAGTAATCTCTTGGGACTGAATCAACTAAGTATTGACAAGATTAAACATCTGCGTGATGTTGATTCAGCATCTTCTTATCTCTTTTCCCAAATACCTTCCACAGATATCTTACAAGAAGCACTTAATTTTTCAATAGAGGCACATAAAGAGCAGTTTAGAAAAAGTGGTGAACCTTACATTGTTCATCCTATTTTAGTGGCTTCCATTGTAGCATCATTGACCAATGATGAGTCAATGGCAATCTCTGCACTCCTGCATGATGTCGTTGAAGATACAGATATTCCTATACTGGAGATTGAAGAAAAGTTTGGCGCTGATGTTGCGCATCTTGTCTCTGGACTGACAAAGATTGATGTCATTCGTGACAGTGAACTCGTCCCTTCGAACTCTGATGAAAAACTTGTTGTCTCCGCACTCTCATTTCGTAAAATGCTTCTTGCCAGCATTGAAGATGTTCGGGTTCTTGTTGTAAAGCTGTGTGACAGACTGCATAATATGCTGACCCTTGAAGCACTGCCTCCCCATAAACAAAAAAGAATAGCTGAAGAGACACTTGTTGTGTATGCTCCCATTGCCCATCGTCTTGGAATTAGTTTTTTAAAAAACATCTTAGAAGATTTGAGTTTTGGTTATCTTTTTCCTGAAGAGAAACATCATATAGATAATTATCTTGATACAAATTACCATGCGATTGAGATGAAGTTGGGTGAGTTTAAAGAGTCTGTTTCAAAAATACTGCTTCAAAGCGGTTTTTGTGAAGATGATTTTGAAGTGCTTTCACGCATTAAACACCGTTACTCCATTTATCTTAAAATGCAGCGAAAAGGTGTGAGTATTGATGAGGTTTTAGACCTTTTTGCTGTACGAATTCTTACCAAAGAGCCAATCAAATGCTATGATGCTCTTGGTCTGGTGCATCTTAATTTCCGCCCTTTGGCTTCGCGTTTTAAAGACTACATTGCAGTTGCCAAAGACAACGGATACCAGACAATACATACAACTGTTTTTCATAAAACGGCTATTTTTGAAGTGCAGATTCGAACTTATGAAATGCATAAAACTGCAGAACTTGGAGTTGCAGCACATTGGAAATACAAAAGCGGCGGTAATAACATCAAGCTTGACTGGTTGGATAATCTGCAGTACCAAAATGAGTCTGTTGAAGATTTTTATGCACTGATAAAAAATGATTTGTACTCTGAAGATATATCGGTATTTTCTCCTAAAGGGGATGCCTTTACACTGCCACGCGGTGCAGTAGCACTTGATTTTGCGTATGCTGTTCACAGTGAGGTTGGAAACAAAGCAACTGCAGCACTCATAAATAAAACAAAATCTTCGCTTTTAACAGAATTAAATAATGGCGATATCGTGAAAATCTTTGCAGGTGATATGATAGAGACAAGATGCTCTTGGTTGGATGCTGTAAAAACATCCAAAGCCAAAACAAATATGAAGCTTAACTGTAATGCACGCTTGCGTGAGATTAATGCTAAATCGGCTATCAGCATTGTAGCAACTGCTATGAACTTGAACTACTCCCGTGTCGCAGAGTGGTTTAAAAAGAACAATTGTGACTCTCTCTCAAACCTCCCAAATGACATAGAGCATTTTAAAAATGTTATTTATAAATATGTCTCTGATATTGGGAATAATAACCGTTTTAAAGCTTTCATCTCACGGCATAGATTTAAACTCAAAAAGTATGAATTTGCAGGTTTGGAAGTGTATGCTACAAGCAGTGTGAATGATGTTGTTTTTGATTACTGCTGTCATCCGAAACCGGGTGATGAAGTGATGGCATTTTTAGAAAAAGGCAAGGCGCATGTACACCATAAGATGTGTTCCAATGCTGCTAAAAAATTAGATGCCGGTGAGCCTATGGTCTTTGTAAAGTGGACGCAGGAAAATTTATACAGATATAAATTGATAGCATCACTTCATAATGAGAAAGGGGCACTTGCAGAGTTCTTAACATATTTGGTAAAATTAGACATAGACATTCTCTCTATTGAACTTGGGAAAGAGTATTCTGATTATATTCAATATTGTGAGCTTGTTTTTACAACAAAAGAAGCTGATATTAACAGACTTCGTGCTAAAATAGAGTCAAAAATTAAGGTTATTCATTTGGTGCGAACTGATGATGCTTATAAAAATTAAAAAATTTACTAAAAGAGAAGAAGATAGATGATTAACGAGGCTTTAAAAGAGATAAATAGAGGTTGTGCTGAGATTATAGACAACGAAAGAGTTGAAAAACTTTTAAAAGCTTATTATGATGAGGGCAAAACCTACAGTGTAAAGGCGGGCTTTGACCCTACTGCACCAGATTTGCACTTGGGGCATACGGTACTTTTACAAAAATTGGCAATATTTCAAAAATATGGTGGACGTGTTCAGTTTTTAATTGGTAGTTTTACAGCGATGATTGGTGATCCAACTGGAAAAAATATTACAAGAAAGATTCTCACGCAAGAAGAGATTGTAAAAAACATTGAGTCCTATACCTCACAAGCATTCAAGATTTTAGATAAAGAGAAAACAGACATAGTCTATAACAATGAGTGGCTTGATGGACTGGGTGCGGCAGGAATGCTACAGCTCGCTTCAAACTTGACAGTTGCCCGTATGCTTGAGCGTGATGACTTTTCAAAACGTTATGCGGCAAATACACCGATTGCAGTGAGTGAATTTATGTATCCACTGCTTCAAGGCTATGACAGTGTACATTTAGAGTCAGACATCGAGATTGGCGGGACTGATCAAAAGTTCAATCTTTTGATGGGACGTCAGCTTCAAAAAGCGTATGGAATTAAAAAACAGCAGACCGTTCTTATGATGCCGATTCTTGAAGGACTTGACGGCGTGCAGAAGATGAGTAAGTCTTTAGGAAACTACATCGGTGTCTCTGATGAACCAAATGATATGTTTGGAAAAGTTTTGAGTATCTCTGATGAATTGATGTGGCGTTACTATGAACTTCTCAGTACAAAATCTCTCGATGAAATTGCTGCACTACAAGCAGGAGTAGAAGCAGGGACTTTACATCCTAAAAAGGTAAAAGAGGACCTCGCATTAGAGATAACGACACGTTTTCACGATGAGACCGCTGCACAAAATGCAAAAGCGGAGTTTGAAAAAGTTCATGCAAAGAGTCAGATACCGACAGATATCACCGAGTATGAACTTGAAGCTGAAAATGGAGAGTTATGGATAGCAAAAGCCTTAGTTGATTGCGCTCTTGAGCCATCTACTTCTCAAGCAAGAAGAGATATTAAGCAAGGTGGTGTTAAAATAAACCAAGAAAAAGTTTCAGATATGCAACTGCAGCTGACTGAGGGAGAGTATCTTCTTCAGGTCGGGAAAAGAAAATTTGCAAAGTTAAAGGTAAAGTAATGAGTTTTGAGCCATTAAAAATTGGAAAATATGTCATAGAAAAACCAATAGTTCAAGGTGGTATGGGTCTTGGAATTAGTTGGGATCAGCTTGCCGGTACAGTTTCAGCTCAAGGTGGGCTTGGTGTTATTTCTGCTGTTGGGACTGGGTACTACAAAGACAAAGAGTATGCAAAAAGATTGGTAGCTGACAGACCTTTAAGTGAAGTGAATTTCTACTCTAAAGAGGGATTTCACGCAATCATAGAAAATGCAAGAAAACTTTGTGGCGACAAACCGCTTGCTGCAAATATTTTGTATGCTATTAATGATTATGGACGTGTTGTGCGTGATGCCTGTGAAGCTGGTATTGACATTATCATTACAGGTGCCGGATTGCCTACAAATATGCCGGAGTTTACCGAAGGGTATCCGGATGTGGCACTTGTGCCTATTGTCTCTTCTGCAAAAGCACTTAAAATTATCTGCAAGCGTTGGAAAAAACGTTATGACAGAATTCCTGATGCAGTTGTCGTTGAGGGGCCAAAATCTGGTGGCCATCAGGGCTTTACATATGAGCAGTGTAAATTGCCGGAAAATCAACTTGAAAATATTGTAGGACCTGTTGTAGAAGAAGCGGCACTTTGGGGAGATATTCCAGTCATTGCAGCTGGTGGTGTTTGGGATAAAACTGACATCGAAGATATGATGAGCCGTGGAGCGCGTGGTGTTCAAATGGGGACACGATTTATTGGTACTTATGAGTGTGATGCGCATGCAAACTTTAAAAAAGTGCTGCTTGATGCAAAAGAGGAGGACATTGTATTAATGTCTTCTCCTGTAGGTTATCCTGCACAGGGTGTTGTGACAAATCTTACGCATTTGGTAGAGAAGCGTGAAGGACCTGCAATCAAATGTATCTCAAATTGTGTTGCACCTTGTAACAGAGGGGAAGAAGCAAAGGTTGTAGGATTTTGTATCGCAGACAGACTCTCTGATGCTTATGAAGGAAATACGGAAACAGGACTTTTCTTCTCCGGAACAAATGGGTACAAACTCGATAAAATTATCTCTGTTGAAGAGTTAATGCAAAAATTGACAGAGGGCGAATAAACAGCTAATGCTTCGCTCTTTTGTTGTTTTTCTCCTTTTAGTAGTATCTCTTTGTGCTCAAAGTAATCATGAGCTTTTAAAACGTGCAAATAAATATGCCAGCTCTTCTAGTAAAACAGATCAGTTCCGTGCATACAATGATTACAAAAATCTTTACCTTCGGGCTTTGATGAATGATGATGAAAAAACTAAAAAGTCTGCCTTAGAAGGAATCGTAAATTCAGGGAATAAACTGCATATTGACGTTTCACAATACGCAAGAGAACTTCTACACACAAAATCATCTTATCAAGCTCCAAAACCAAAAACAATTAAAAAAACAAAAAATAAAAAGATTAAAATCAAGTCTTCCCATAAACTCAAAGCGGTGCGTTGGAAAGAGGGCAGACTTGTGCTGCAGTTTGACAAAAAACTGAGAAACAATCAGATAAACTACTTCACACTTTATGATTCAAAGAAAAAGAGATACAAGTATGTTTTTGACATCCATGCTTCTATGCTTACAAGATCACAAACGCTGCGTAAAAATGGCATCGATAGAATTAAACTGGCACAATATAATGCATACACTTTGAGACTTGTTATAGAAAATAGCAAAAAACTGACTATCCGCTTTAAAAAAGATGCAAGAGCGCTCTATATTCGTATGAACAAGGTATCGAGCTCCGTAAAAAAAGAAACGCCAATCGTTAAAAAATCTCAGAGAAAAATTTTGACGGCCTCTCGTAAAAATAAGGTCATTGTGATTGATGCAGGACATGGTGGAAAAGATCCCGGCGCATTAGGATACAGACATTACCGTGAAAAGGTCGTTGTCCTTCAAATAGCGCAAGAGTTGAAAAAGATTCTCAAATCTCGTGGTTATAAGGTCTATATGACACGCAATAGAGACAAGTTTATAAAACTGAGAAACAGAACAAAGTTTGCAAATGAGAAACATGCAGACATCTTTGTCAGCATTCACGCCAATGCAGTCAGTAGAAAAAATGCGAAGAGTGTCCATGGTCTTGAGTGCTATTTTCTTGCAACCTCACGTTCAGACAGAGCGAAAAAAGTCGCTGCATTGGAAAATTCCGCTGACTTGGAAGATATGGATTTTTACGGCAAAGAGTGCTTTTTAAATACCATCAATTCTCATAATATTATTGCTGCGAATAAATTAGCGATTGACTTACAAAGAGGTGCGCTCTCAACACTTAAGAAACGGTATAAAAATGTAAAAGATGCAGGTGTGCGTGAGGGTCCTTTTTGGGTTTTAGTCGGTGCACAAATGCCTGCTGTTTTAGTGGAAGTCGGATTTATTACCCATCCGATGGAAGCCAAAAGATTAGCAAACCGACAGTATCAGCGAACAATGGCACTCGGACTTGCTAACGGGGTAGAAAGATATTTTATAAATAACTAAAATATCTAATTTTCTTTTTTATACTCTAAATCACCTGCACGAGACTCTTTCTCATTAATGAGACGTTCTATCTGCGCTTTTACTTTGTCATAACGGAACTGCTCTTTAAACCCTTGTATACGCCCACCTGCAGCATTTGGATGTCCTCCACCATTTGCCCACTCTTTAGAGATTTGTGCCACACTGACCTGATTGTTCGCTCTCAGGCTCATTGTCCCGCGTGAGCTTACGTCCACGATAAAATCATACTCCGGATATTGTGTTAAAAATCCATTACCGATGATAGAAGTGTTGCCCACACCAAAACTGAGGTATCCTCTGTAACCTTTGTAGTAAATAGTTTTTTCACTGCGTGCGCGGCCGAGGAGTTCTACTACATAGCGTGTTGCTAAATTGTCGAGTGTATCATTCTTTTCATGTTTAAAAAAGTTCTTCTTTAAAAAGTAGATCTTTTCATCAAGAACAATAGGCGCATCGGGCTCATTGATATACTTTGCAGCTTCATGAAGTAGGGAGAGTTTGTACTCTGAATCTTCCTGTGGAAACATAATGCGGTTGAGCTCTCTTGTCTCCGTGACAAGGCGCATACAGACTTTGCCATATTCAAAGTTTTCATGCTCTTCTTGCTTCCATAGATCAACAGCATTGACAACATCAACATACTTCTGCATCCAATCGGGTTCGTTGAACTCCAGATGCTCTTTTGCATAATCATAAGTGATTTTTGTAGCACAGCGCGCTGTATCTAAAAAGTACCACTCATATTTCATCGCACTCTCTTCCCCGCTGCCGTGGTGGTCTAAAAGCTGTAACATAACATCCCTGCCATTATCGTTCATCTTTTTGACTTCGTGACTGAGCCATTTTGACTCATCTGCAGTAAGATTGAGGTCAGTGATTAAGATGAAACTTGCCTCTTTACGTGCTCTGATCTTCTCAAGTATTAAATCGAGTTTTTGTCTGACTTCTGCTCCATAGTTTGCATTGTAATTAAATTTTGTATAGGGCGTGTAGCGCATAACAAGCTGACAGCTGTAACCATCTAAATCTATATGGGAGAGATGGTGGATCGTTCTGTTTTTCATTTTTTACCTTTTTATATTTTATAGTTTTTGTAAAGTTATTCTTCAGTTTTTATGGAGACGGAGCCTAAGACTTCAAAAGTGGCACTCGAATCTATCTCTGCGTGAGAGAGGGTGACAACATCTAAAGAGAAACGT
>JALVXQ010000272.1 GCA_027038255.1 Sulfurimonas sp.
GTATCTCACAGCAGGCTGTTAGCAGTATGGTGAAGAGGAGTAGGAAATGAGTTGTCATTGTCACCTGACCCATATATCCATATATCTTTGGCGACATCATAACCAAAAGGTATTTAGGCATCCCTTTGATCACATTACTCACTCCCACGTTTTACATGCAATATATTTATCTTCTTTATAAACATCCAAATCTGATCATATTTGTGTAATAATGTAACAAAATTATAAAATTTTTCACTAAAATTCCCCCCCCCATTTGTAACACCCCTTTGACATACCTTTGATTGTATTATTTATTAAGATTATAACAAGGAGAGAAGATGAAGACATGGCAATATATAACAACAAGTATCGTTACATCAATAGCACTTACAGGTTGTGGGGGTGGCAGTAGCAGCAGCGCTAATTCCAATAGTGGATCAACAGATACGACACAAACCGGAACATTTATAGATGCACCGGTAGCAGGGCTTACTTATCAAACACCGAGTCTTAACGCTGCAACAGATGTGAACGGTCATTTTGAATATAAACCGGGTGAGAGTATAACGTTTAAGCTCGGAGGGCTTAAGATAGGTTCTGTGGGTGGTGCAGGTTATGCAACACCCAAAAGCTTTGGCAGCACTACAGAAGCTGCCAACTTGGCATACATTCTTCAAAATATCGATACTGATGGAAATGCAACAAATGGAGTAATCATACTTCCATCATCAGATATCATAAAAACATACTTTTCACAATCCGGTGTAAATACGCTTGATTTGGAAAACAATACAACTATTCAAACATTACTGCCTGGATTAAAAACCTATGTTGCATCGGAATTGGATGTGACTTTACCCGATGTCAATATAACTGAAGCAGTTACCAACATGGATAATGCTATTGATACGTTTTTACTTAACAATGGCTTTTCAATAGATTTTTTATTAAACAAAAGTTTTTATCTTCCTCATCAGTGGGGTGATGATCCAACATACATTGTTTTAGTTAAATTCTATGCTACAAAATCTTCTGTAACAATAGACAACATAACAGATGGTGCTACCAATACACCGGGGGGCGTCAGTGTTGCAGACAACCGCCTTATCTGGACAGAAGATGGAGGTGAAGCTTTAGAAGTTGTAGATAAGACAGATAAAGGGCTGGTTGTTTTGGATGCTGGAAACAGATTACTCTTTTTTTATAATAGCGAAGATGATGCACAAGCAGCACTGAATTTTCAAAACAGTTTTACAAGTTCTATGATTGATGGTAAAACATTTTATCTTAATGTAAGAGATAATGGTATTTTTAAAAAATACAATATAAGTTTTGCATCAAACAAAATAACAATTACTTCAGAGGGCTTAACTGAAACTCATGACTATACTATACAAAACGGTATTATACAGTGGACTGATCAAGAAGGAGATCAGGAACTTAGACTTTTAGAACAAACCGATAAAGGTTTTGTCATTAGTGCTGAAACGGCAGTAACTAACAGTATTACACCGGATTACGTGTTGTTATGCTACACAGATGAAGCGGAGAGAGATACAATTTATACAAAACTTCCCCACTAACTTCTTTTGTTCCCAAGATCTCGTTGGGAACAGATATTCGTATTTAATTTACAAAAAATGTTGCTTTCTTTACACTTGTGTTTTATATGT
>JALVXQ010000273.1 GCA_027038255.1 Sulfurimonas sp.
CTTCTTTCAAATTAACAAAAACTTTTTTTATAATCCTGTCCATAGCTCCAAAATCCATCTATAACATGAGTAGCTGCCCGAAAGGGCAGTATATAATTCAGAGGGAAACATTATGACCGTAAAGAGACATTTAATAGATTGAAGTCAAAGGAGAGAGCTCGTCCTGACTTGTCCATTTTGGATTACTTAAAGTTTAAATATTTAAACCATTGTAGCCTTTATTCTCTTACAAAGATTTATCTTTCATCACTCAACAAACTTCAAAGAAAAATGTTTAACAGACTATGTGAGCTTTTCACCTTGTGAAATGGTCATCATTGGATTAGTCGCCTGTTCTGCCAATAGAACATCAAACAAAAGGCGGAGCAGTCTCTCTATCAATTTTTATTGTAGAGAGACTGCGAAGCACACAGCCAAAAATGCCCTTGCGGTATTTTGGACGACTTTATGGAAGGATTGAACAAAGCGGAACGCTTCAATCCCCCATTTTTAGGGCACTTGTGTCCTGTACGCCCGGAAGTGTTCCCCAACAGTTCCAAGTGTGTTTCTTTTGTGTCTCAAAAAAGAATTTCTCACAAAGTGCTGTTTTTGAAAACTCAGCGCTATAACGGAGGGTTAAACTTTTTACAGGAGCCGCATGCGTATCTCAACAAACCCTTATCACTTATTTATTATCTGGCACACTATCATCGAATCAATGTCCTAAAATTTATGTTAAACCAAACCACTATTGAGATGATACTCTATACAGCACCTTCTAAAATGTTTTTTAACACCTCTTAAAAGTTTTCGTGAATTTCTTTTCAAAGAATTCCAGGTCTAATCATTCCGCCTTGCTGTATGTGAATAAAACAAAGGATTATTGTTCTTGTCCATGTTGGGCTCTTGTGATTACACTATGGAGGTTTTAGCATGTTTAGTAAGAATAAAAGAAAAAGGTATATGAGGTTATTGGATTTAGAAGAGGAGGAACTTGCTCTTTTTTTGAAGCGATACAACTACTATTTGAAGAGTAAAAAAGAGATAAGCCCGAACATCATTCTCAATGGTTTTTTCATACTGGATGATATAAGGACTAAGAGAGATAAAGAAAAGGCTCTGAGGGCGAAATACAGGTCAAGAAACAAATATATTATCAGATACAGAGATGAGATATTGGAACTCTATCAGCAGGGCTTTGGATTTACAAGGATAGCCAAGCAATTAGGGGTCAATCATAAGGTCAAGATTTCAAGGTCTTCACTTTACAGGTTCATAAAGTCAAATAATATTGAGAGGGAAGACAATGGCTAATCTTAAAGGGGGAACATTTGAAAAACAGCTCAAAGATGCCTTTCACAGGCTTGAAGCTTTTGGAAAGGGAAGACATGGCAGTTCTGACCATTTGACCCACTCTGACGGTCTGGCAGCCAAAAGAGAGATGTATCTAAATGACTATAAGCACTTTTTGGAACAAAATGGCATCGCAGAGAAAATGAACCAGTCTATGACCAATGAGAACATCAGCACCTTTTTAAATCAAAGATTGGAAGGCTTGAAGTATTCGACACAGGAGAACTATGTCAGAGGCTTTTCAAGCCTTGTTCAAGGCTTACAGGAAGTCAATGTTTCTGTAAGTGTTGAGAGGTCTGTCTTTGATGAGAAAGTGGAGCAT
>JALVXQ010000274.1 GCA_027038255.1 Sulfurimonas sp.
ACACATGTCTATCAAGATATAAAAGCAAGCATTGTTGCTTTAAAAGATTTAGGTTATACGATCTATGCGGCGGAAGTGACCGAAGATGCAAAACCGCTTTCCTCTGTGAAGCCACAAGGAAAATGGGTGCTCATTATGGGGCATGAGGGCTTTGGTATAGCAGAAGATATTTTAGCATTATGTGATGCTGTGGTGCGCATCGAGATGCAAGAAGAGGTAAAAAGTTTCAATGTTGCCATCGCTGCTTCAATAATGCTGTATAATTTTAAAAATAACAATTAGGCTTTTTCATGAACTTTTCAAAACTCCCCCTCACGCAAGCGATGCTTACAAATTTAGATGCTTTAGACTACAAACAAATGACAGCCATTCAAAACGCAGCCCTTCCTGCCGTGCTTAAGGGCAAAGATGTCATGGCTGAGGCAAAAACAGGCAGCGGAAAGACAGCGGCTTTTGGCATCGGAGTACTCCATAATCTCTATGTTAAAAAGTTTCGTGTGCAGGCGCTCATTCTCTGCCCGACACGAGAACTCGCCGATCAGGTGGCAAAAGAGCTGCGCCGTTTGGCACGGTTTGCACACAATATCAAGATATTGATGCTTACAGGTGGCGAGTCTTTTGGCAAACAGCTCGGCTCACTTTCCCATCAGGCGCACATCGTTGTCGGAACACCGGGACGGGTACTTAAACACCTCAATAAAGAGAGTCTTGATCTAAGCAATCTCAATACCTTTGTGCTTGATGAAGCGGACAGAATGCTTGACATGGGATTTATAGAAGAGATAGAGTCCATTTTGGCTTTTGTTCCAAAAGAACGCCAAACACTGCTGTTTTCTGCGACTTATGATGAAGATGTGAAAAAAGTAGCCCATAAACTCCTGCGTGAGCCTGTTCTTGTAAAGACGACTGCAGAGGAGGTGCCCAATGAGATAGAAGAGCTTTTCTATGCAAGTAACGATAAACTAGAGACACTGGTGAAAATTCTTGCGCAAAAAGAACCGAAGAATGTCATCATCTTTACCAATACAAAAATCGAGGCAAAAGAATTGGCCCAGAGACTCATTGAGAGAAAGATAGATGCTTTGGCAATTCACGGAGATTTGGAACAGTATGAGAGAAATGATGTACTTGTGCAGTTTGCAAATGGTTCAACTCCGATTCTTGTAGCCACAGATGTTGCAGCGCGTGGGCTTGATATAAAAGAGCTCTCTATGGTTGTCAATTATGACCTGCCGCATACCGAGGAGACCTACACACACCGCATTGGGCGGACAGGGCGTGCAGGCGCGAAGGGCATGGCTGTAACACTTTACAGTGCTTATGAGATGGAAAAAATAGAGCCTTACAAAGCAAGAGAAAAAGCTATTTTCGGTGATGCTGATGCCTTGCCAGAGAGTAAAGGTTTTGAGATGAAACCGGAGTTTGTCACGCTGGTTATCGAGGGCGGTAAGAAAGACAAATTACGTGCAGGGGACATTCTTGGAGCATTGACCGGTGAAGCGGGACTCATGGGAAAAAGCATTGGCAAGATCGATATTTATGATAAACAGGCCTATGTCGCCATAGCAAGACAAGAGGCAGAGAAAGCCTACAAGTATCTTAAAAACGGGAAGATAAAAAACAAAAAATTTAGCATTTGGCAGCTTTAGTT
>JALVXQ010000275.1 GCA_027038255.1 Sulfurimonas sp.
TTGAGTTTCTCTCTACTGTGAGTTGAAAAAGAGACTTGTCATCGAAAAGTTTTACGAATTGTTTGGGCATAAGTGTTCTACTTATTGGCCAGAGTCTTGTGCCGCTACCTCCACATAGGATTATGTTGGTCATGCAGTTACCCCTTTTTTAAAATAATTTTTCGTATATTTATGTACATTATCACTTTCAAGCAACTCTTTTTGAGAGAAAAGTTTATATGCTTCGTGCTGATTGTTTAGCGATAATTTTTCATCACTTATAATTTTATGTCCAAGGACTATATAATGTGTTGAAAAGTTATCATTAAAGACATTATTTGTATAAAAATGCTCATATACACCTAGAAACTCTGCATCACTGCGTTTAGCATTTAGTCCAAGTTCTTCTTTGGCTATTCTCTCAAACGCAGCGTCTAGTGTTTCATCTTTAAAGACTCGTCCACCAGGTACAAACCAGTACCCTTTTGCAGGTTCATTGATGCGTTTGCCAAGAACTACTTCACCTTTAGAATTTTCCACTACTAAGTCTATAGATATAAGTGGTGTATGTTCTATGATGGATGAAAATAGTTCTTGGCTTAGTCTCATATTATGCTTCTATCTCTTTAAGGTACCACTCATACACTCTTTTTATGCCCTCTTCAAGCTCTACAGTATGTTTCCATCCAAGAGCGTGGAGTTTACTCGGGTTTGTGAGTTTTACCATTGTTCCATCTGGTTTAGAGCTGTCGAAGTAGAGTTCGCCCTCATAGCCTACTATTTTTTTAATGGTCTCTGCTAACTCTTTTATGCTTACATCTACACCTGTTCCGATGTTTATGTGCGTGTTGCGTATCTCTTTAGTGTTTGCATCGTATGTATCTTTAAAGTCTCTGTTCTCAAGAAGAAATACACAGGCATCTGCCATATCTTCCGAATAGAGAAACTCACGTCTTGGTTTACCACTTCCCCATATCTCTACTTTTGTAGTGTTGTTGCGTTTAGCTTCATGCATCTTTCTTAGAAGGGCAGGAAGTACATGAGAAGTCTCCAGGTCAAAGTTATCATTTGGACCATAAAGGTTTGTTGGCATCACAGAAATAAAGTTCGTGCCATACTGTATGTTATATGACTCACACATCTTTATACCTGCTATTTTAGCTATGGCATAAGGCTCATTTGTGTACTCAAGTTCACTGGTTAGTAAGCTGTCCTCTTTCATAGGCTGTGGAGCATTTTTAGGGTATATGCAAGTACTTCCTAAAAAGAGAAGCTTTGTCACGCCATTTAAGTAACTTTGATGGATGACATTGTTCTGAATTTGGAGATTTTCATAAATGAAATCTGCTCTGTAAGTGTTGTTCGCGACTATGCCACCTACTTTTGCAGCGGCGAGTATGACATACTCAGGCTTTTCTTCTTGAAAGAACTCTGCTACTGCGTTTGCATCTAGCAAGTCCAGTTCTTTATGAGTTCTGTATACTAAGTTTGTATAGCCTTTAGATTCTAGGTTCTTTACTATGGCAGAACCGACTAAGCCACGATGTCCTGCTACATATATTTTACTATTTTTATTCATGCGTATGTCTTTTTTCATCTACATGTGTAACAATATAAACTACATATGTCATAGTGGCTAAACCAATCGTTAATCCTATAATTAAT
>JALVXQ010000276.1 GCA_027038255.1 Sulfurimonas sp.
ATTTCACTCTCATCGCCATTCATATGCAGTAAAAGATGCCAATAATGTTTTTTTGAGAGTTGCAGTTTTTCAGCTTGATTTTTATAATTTTGAACACTAGATGCTAAAAGCGCTGTAGTGCTAAAAAGTATAAAAAAAATAATTGTAAAGAAGTTAATAGTAAAACCTTATACGAGGAAAGTTCTCACGCAGATACTAAAATCTGCGTGAAGAGTAGAAATTATAGCGCTGTTGTAGAAATGTTGTCTAAAACATCAGCCATTTTAACTGATTTACTGCTATAGATTTTATTGTAGTTTGCTTGAAGTGCTGCATTGAAAGCTACTTTGTCTTGAACTTTTAAAAGCTCATCTAAAGTATCTAATGACTCACCATGACCAACTGCAATCTCTTTTGCTAAGATATCCATGTTAGAAGCAACAAACTCTTGTGCTCTCTCGTTCATAACGAGTTTTGTCTTTTTACATCCAGAAGTTCCTGAAGTAATACCAAAAGTCTGGTTTCCAGACGTACCATTTGTTGTCGCTTGAAGCGCAAGCATTACTGCTGATGAATTATCTTTGATAATCACTGACCCAAGTCCACAACCTGTCTGAGAGTTTACAGTAGCAAATGCTACACTTGATAATGCAGCAACTGCCGCTAAACTTACTAACAATTTTTTCATTTTAACACCTTTTTTCTAAGATTTCTTATTGTAAACAAACTAAGCTTAATGTTTTCTGTTATTAGATGAAATTCGGTGCATCATTAGCAAAAAGAATAATATCACCCACTTTTGTCTGATTTGCCAAAACTTCTGTCAAGACTGCTTTGTCAGCCAGTATAATTTTATTTTCTACTGTAAGGTTTTTCATAAAAAGGTCAGCATTGAGTGAACCTGTTACTATAACTACATCAAAAACAGCATTAATTGCTTCAATAAGCTTGAGATTAAGTTCATCACTGCTCTCAACAAGTCCCGGTGTCACAATGACTTTTCGTCCTTCATGTGTCGAACAAAGACGCACACCTTCAAGCATACCATCTATATTTCCATTGTAACCGTCATCTATGATGATTTTTCCACCTGCTTTAATGAGCTGAAGTCGATGCTCAACCGGTTCCAACCGTGCAACTGCTTTGACTATGGCATCACTGCTCATTCCAAAGAGTTTGGCAATGCGTACAGCTACGGCAATATTCATAGTCTGAAAAGCACCTAAGATGTCCGTATGTAAGTGCAGCTCTTCACCATCAAGCTGCAGAGTGAAATCTATGCCTTCCAGTGTTGCATTGACATTTGAAATCTCATTTCCAAAAAAAGTGACTTTTTCATGCGGTTCATCCGTTACAGAAGTGTGTACAAAAGCATGTTCAAGTCTCGGGGAGCGCATAATCTCTAATTTGGTGCGTATGACATTGTTCAAAGTTTTAAAATACTCTATATGTGCTTCACCAACCCGTCCGACAACAACAGTTTGTGGCTCTAAAAAAGTTGTGATTTCAAAAATATCTCCACTCTGACGTGCACCTGCTTCACAGACATAAACATCCACATCCTCACGCAAGTTGTTGTTCACATCAGCCATAATACCACCAATAGTATTGACACTTCTTGGTGTTGCATAAACATTGTACTTGCGTGAGAGAATTTGCGCTACGAAGTTTTTGATACTTGTCTTTCCATAACTTCCAGTGATGCATATAATCTGCAAATCTTTCATACTTTGGAGCTTTTTCTTTGCCTCTTTTTTATAGACTTTAAACAAAAACTTCTCTATAAGTGTTGAACCTATATATGCAACTGTAAGCGGCATCAAAACACCATATATCTCGCATCCGTGTTTTAAAGTACAGAGTATGTCTTGAAAAAGTGTCAAAGAGACAAGCAGAATCAAGAAGCGTTTGACACGCCATGTTAGAACGAGCTTTTTATCGAGCTTTTTGTACCAGATGACAATGGCAGGAACAACAGCAAAGATAAAAAAGATAGTAAAAAATTTACCGGTTGTATAGTAAGCAATGAGAGGAATGATAAAATAGAGAATATGCCAATGCGGCTTATGATGTTTTAAAATCACTCTTTCAATTTTATAATCATACCACTGCAGATTTGTTATAAGGTACCATCCAAGCAGCGTAACAAAGACTACATTGACAACAAAGGCTACGAAAGTTTCATAATTTTCCATCTAGGCATGTCCTAAAGTTTTCAAGAACTCTGCTTCAATCTTTTTTGAGACATCTACGGCATGGTTCATAAAGAAGTAATGGTCACCCGCATACACTTCAAGCGTAGAGTCTTTAATAAGTTCATGGATTTTTTCTGCAGAGCTCATCGGTGTCGCTGTATCTTTTTTACCCCAAAAAAGCAGTGCTCTGCCCTCATATTTGGAAAATTCATCAGAAAAATCCTCATTGACCACATTTTTAAAAGTCTGGTACATATATTCGCTCAACTGCTTTGCATCATCTGCAACAAAAAGAGCACGAAATTTTGAGAGTCCAAACAGTTTAAGGAATTTAAAAAGTGCTATTTTCGTTTTTACCTTCAAAGATTTTTCTCTATAGATTCCGGCACTCCCTACAAGTACCAATATCTTTGGCTCAAGTAATAAAGCAACTTTTCCACCAAAAGAGTGTCCTAAAATTATATCTTTTTGGGCATTTATATGAATCATAAGCAGTTCTACTATTCTCGCTACATCAGCCGTTGTCAGTTCTGCCGAACAGGTTGATTTCCCAAAACCGGGAAGATCAATGTAAATGTGTCGAAAGCCATCCATATACTTCTCAAAACTCTGTTTCATCAGACCTTTATTACTTCCCCATCCATGTAAAATTATCAAATCTACTTTGGCTTCAGGATTCACTATCTCATAACTTATGTCAAATGTATTTTGATTGAACTGGATGGACTTCAGCGCCATTATTTTCCTTTTGCCTTTGAAATTGAGTGAATATATTCATACGAAATTTTTGGACGCTTTGCATGAGGCAGAGAGAGACTCAAAGACTCTATGGAGTGTGCAAAATCTTCAAAAAGATAGTTTGCCATAGACCCTGGAATCGGGTTAATCTCATTAAGAAGTACTTCATCATGATAGACAAAAAAGTCACAACGAATAAGTGCACCCTCAAACATTCCTCTGTAAACTTTGTCGAAATTTGCTTTGAGTTTTGTCTCTAATTCAGGTGAAATATCAGCTTTTAAAACCTGTTCAGAGCGTGAAAAATCCATATACTTTTTTTCAAAATCTAAAAACTCTTCTTTATGCGGCTCTTCAACGATTGAGTAATGTATAGCCCCGTCTGCAAAGTATCCTGCAAGGTTATACTCTTTGACACCTTCTAAAAACGGCTCGACAAGCACAACCGAATCAAACTCAAAAGCAACATCAAGTGCATAATCAAGTTCACTCTCCTCTTTTACTATACTCACACCAATAGAACTTCCAAGACGTGAAGGTTTTACGATGAGAGGGTAAGAAATAGTAATATTACTGAGTTCATCTTTATGCGCCACTTCATAGCGGACACTTTTCACGCCGATGGATTCGCAGAGATATTTTGTATAACGTTTGTCATACGAAAAAGTACAGGCATCAACACGCGGTCCAATGTATTTAATGGAGTAAAAATCCAAGAGAGCTGCAATTGTCCCATCTTCCCCATCAGCACCGTGAATCATGTTTAAAACAACATCTTTATGCTCAACAGCACCACCGAACACTCCTTTTTTCTGTGCAAATGCACCTTGCGTGAGGCTCAACTGTGGCATTTTTTTATGCTCACCACGAGAAAAAGTAACTGCTTTCATTTTATCTGCTTCTATGAGATAAAATTTATGATCACCGTCACAAAAAATAAAACTCAAATCAAAAGATGAAAGTTTCTCTTTAAGCGTAATAGCACTGACAATGCTTATCTCATGCTCAAAACTTGCGCCACCGAATAAAATTGTTAATTTCAATATCTGTTTCCTTCTTTAGTGTATTAAATTGTTTGTAGTAATTTCAAAGCACCTTTGACAAGGGAGGCTGTATCTTCACCCTCACATGCACTTAAGGCTTTTGAAATTTTATCTTTTTTAAACCCAAGTGCTTCTAGAGCTTCACTCGCTTCATTATAAGAAGTAGAGGGAGATGGTGCCGCTTGGGCACTTAGCATCTCAGCATCAAAGCCGTTAAGCTCTACTAAGATACGCCCTGCACTCTTTGGTCCTATTCCGGGTACTTTCTGCACTGCTTTGACATCTTTGTTACTCAGTATCGTTGCAAACTGCGCAGGTGTATAGGTCGAACAGATTGCCATGGCGACCTTTGGTCCTACCCCGTTAATCTTTATCAGTCTTGCAAATAGTTTCTTCTCAGTCATATCCATAAAACCATACAAAAGATTCGCATCTTCACGGATTATCTGCGTTGTAAAAAGCGAGACTTTCTCATTTGCGAGTGCAGAAAAAGTATGCAATGATATAAAAACTTCATAAACAACACCGTTTACATTTATATGTACAAAGGAAGGTTCTTTGTAAACCACCTTACCATCTAATCCTACTATCATCTTTTCACACTATCCTTCTTCATCTAATGGACGAATGGCATACTCGCCGTCACTTAATTCTACAAGACCAAAAACTCTGTCAGACGAACCTTCAAGCGGTTTGTAGACAAGCTCGACAGGAGGGTCAACAAGTTTAAATTTAATCTCATTATACCCTACCCATTTATCATGGTTAATTACTCTCGCATCCAAAATATTGTCTTGAAACGAGGCTGTCCGTGTTGTAAGGAGGTTTAATTTTTCCTGTTTTTGCGTATATTCTTCTTTGAGTTTTTTCAAATGCTGCTGCATATTTTGAAACTGTTTGTATTTTTTTACAAAACTCGCCGGCATTTTTACCTTGTTTTTTTGATAATGCAGAAGTCTTTTTTTAATTTCCAAATAGGCCTTCGTACCATGATGTATCAAATCACTGTATTTTTTCACCTCTTTTTTCAGCTCACGCAGGCCTGTTTCAAGCTCTTTTATCTTCTCTTCATTGTCTTCAAGTGAGTTCTGCACATCACGGCTTAAAAGTGGGTCAATGGTAAAACTATTTTCACTCCCAAGCATTTTTTTAATCTCAATTTTTTTTGTTGCGATTGCTTTTACATGCGATGCACAGATGCCGATTTCAATCTCTTTAGCCCGAATCGTACCACCGATAGCCTGAGCAACTTCGACAAACTCACCCTCAACATTCCCATGTTCCAAACGTGTTATATGTATATTTTTACCATATGCATGCCCTTTATGAACGTTGATTTCCAGTTCATCTGCTCTTATTTTGGCAGTTTTATGTGTCTGTCCGCCAATACTGGCTTTTTTAGCGACCACTGAAGCGTGCGATCCTACATTACCGTCTATCTCTATTTCAGTGACTTCCACCTGCATACCGCTGCCCACAGCATCTTTCACAGCATCCGTCTCTTTCACAGAGATATTTACATCAGAATCCACACCACTCTCAATGGATCCTGTTGTTTTAAAGCTGATTGCATCAACATCAACCTCTTTTTTAATCACATAACTGTTCTCTTCAAAAGCGATATAACCATTTTCGTTTGCATAATACTTTATAGAGTCTTCATCTTCAACAACTTTTATATTGTCACTCACATTAAAAGTCGGCTCATGCGAAACAACAGGCTCTTTTGGCTCCATGTATTCACCTCGGCAGTTACGTCCCGGTTTGCCCATTTTTGCCTTGATGTATTCTATGAGGAGTTCGCCTTTTTTAACACTTTGAATAAATCCGCGTGAGGCATAGTTGATTTTCTCATTTTCATCTACCTCTTTGATGTTTTCATAGTGTAAAATGAGTGCATCATTAATGGTTGCAGTCGGCTCATAGCCCTCACCGATAAGATGTGTTTCACTCTGTTCAAACTCCAGTTTTTCTGCGATTCTCACGCGTGCAGATATTTTGGATGCCACATTTTCAACCATAGAGTCAAACATATAGACTAAAATGCCGGCACGAATCTTTTTGCGGTTTATCATATCCGTCAAATCTTGTTCAAAATGGGGAACATACTCCACTTTTGAGCCCTGTGCAATACTCAAATATACTTTACATTTGGTAGCATTTGCCCCCACAGCAGTTTTAAAACTGTGGTAATGGTCATCTTTTGCTTTCTTTTTAGAAAAGACTTCTATTTCGTAGGTCTGTTTTATCTGAAACTGTGGATTTAAAAGAAGGGCTTCATCATGAAAATTTCGTGACTCTTCTGTAGATATCTCTTCCCACTCTGTCTCTTTTGTTCCATCATAAATTCTTGTGTATGTCTGAACATCAAGCAGGTTGAAATCGAGGAGTTCTTGCTCCATTTCATAGGACTTTGCAATGCTAAACAACTCTTTGGCAACATTTTGTGTTCGCACGACTGTAGGACGAACTTTTTTGATAGCGGGAGTTTTTTTACTTGAGCCAAATAGTGCCATTGTTTATCCATTGTCGTTTGTTAGAGGAGATTTTAACCAAATATTTGTTAAAATTTCGTAAAACTAATAGATTAGATGCAAAGAAGCCCATGTTTAAAGCAATTTTCACCAATAGTTTTGGTATTTTATTTTCTCGGATTTTAGGATTTTTCAGAGACCTTTTAACGGCCTCTGTCCTTGGAGCTTCTGTCTACAGCGATATATTTTTTATCGCCTTCAAGCTGCCCAATCTTTTTCGTCGAATTTTTGCAGAGGGTGCTTTTACACAGGTTTTTATTCCGGCCTTTGCACGAAGCCGGCACAAAGCAGTTTTCACGGTCCATATTTTCATCGTTTTTCTCTCTATCATTTTACTTATTGCACTGCTGGTCAATCTGCTGCCTGAACTTTTTACAAAGGCAATAGCGACAGGTTTTGATGCAAAAACCATCGAAATTGCAGCACCCTATGTCTCCATAAACTTTTGGTATCTGCCGCTTATCTTCTCTGTCACTTTTTTAGCCTCCATGCTGCAGTACAAACACCATTTTGCAACGACTGCATTTGCAACTGCTCTGCTGAATCTCTCACTCATTACAGCACTGCTGCTCTCACGCGACAAAGCCAGCAGTGAAATCGTCTACTATCTCAGCTTTGGTGTTGTTATAGGCGGCGTACTGCAACTTATCACACATATTATCGCCATTTACAAAATGGGGCTTTTTAAGCTGCTTTTTGGCGGTTTTAAATACCTGCGTGAGAAGGTTCCCCTCATTAAAGAGGATACGAAAAAATTTCGTAACAACTTTTTCCCTGCCATCTGGGGAAACTCAACAGCACAGATATCTGCATTTTTAGACACATTCTTGGCCTCTTTTTTGATAACGGGCTCTATCTCCTACCTTTACTATGCAAACAGAATTTTTCAGCTTCCTTTAGCACTCTTTGCCATCGCAACCTCTGTGGCACTCTTTCCACGCATAGCCAAATATCTCAAAAATGCTGACGAGGAAAAAGCCCTGCAAAATCTTCAAAAAGCCTTTTGGTTTTTGACTTTTTTACTTACAGCGAGTACTATCGGCGGTATTATTCTCTCGCATGAAATCATCTCTGTTCTTTTTCAAAGAGGCGCTTTTGATGCTGC
>JALVXQ010000277.1 GCA_027038255.1 Sulfurimonas sp.
CATTTTGTAGGTGAGCTTCCTTTTAACCATATCTACCTCCATGCTCTCGTTCGTGATGAGCATGGAAACAAGATGAGTAAATCACGTGGCAATGTCATCGACCCGCTTGATATGATAAACAAATACTCAGCCGATATTTTACGCTTTACACTTGCTATTTCAGCGGCACAGGGTCGTGACATCAGAATGAGTACAGAGAAGTTGGAGCAAAACCGTAACTTTACAAACAAACTCTACAATGCAAGTAAATATCTGCAGATGAATGTGGAGACTTTCCCTGATTTAAGCGGATTTTGCATAGAGTCAGACTTAGGCCGTTATATGATGAGCCGTCTGAATTTCGCTACGCAAGAGGTACGTGACTACCTTGATGAGTATAAGTTCAATGATGCTGCCCTTACTATGTACAGATTTTTATGGAATGAGTTTTGTGACTGGGGAATTGAGCTCTCTAAAGCCGACAAAGGCGCCATTGTAGAGCTTGGTGCTATCTTTAAAGAGGCTATGAAACTGCTGCACCCTTTTATGCCGTTTATCACAGAGCATCTCTACCATCAACTCAGTGGAACTTCTTTGGAAGATGGCGAATCTATCATGATTAAAAAATTCCCACACAAGGTAAAAAGACGTAAAGAAGAGGCAAAATTTGAAATCATTATGGATGCTATTGTCTCTATTCGCCGTGCAAAAGTTTTAGTGGATATGGCAAACCAAAAAATCGAAAAAGCATATGTGAAAATCGATGGACTGAGTGACAAAGATAAGGAGATGATGCTTCCTTTCATAGCAAAACTTGCAAAAGTAGAAGATGTTGCCTTTACTCAAGAGAAAATCGCCAATGCAGTAAGTGATATTGCAGACAAGTGTGAAACATTTATTCCAACAGACTCTATTGACCTCACGCCAATCATCAACAAACTGACAAAACAGGATGAAAAGCTCCAAAAAGAGATAGGAAAACTCAGCGGCATGTTAAATAACGAACGCTTTGTTGCCAATGCCCCTGAAGATGTGTTAGAAAAGAATCGTACGGCACTCAGTGAAGCAGAAGCAAAACGTACAAAAGTACTTGAGCAGCTCAGCTCACTAAAGGCATAATTTGTTCGACATAAGAAAATACAGCTCTCAAAATATAAAAAATGACATTTTATCAGGGCTGGTTGTCGCTGTTGCACTTGTTCCTGAAGCGATCGCCTTTAGTTTCATCGCAGGTGTCAGTCCTATAGTCGGACTCTATACAGCTTTTATACTCGGGCTTATCACTGCCATTATCGGCGGAAAACCGGGAATGATCAGCGGAGCCACTGGAAGTGTTGCGGTCGTTATTGTCGGGCTTGTGTTAGAAGCCAATGCAAAACTGACAGCCCTTGGCATGAGTGGAGATGAGCTCTATATGCATATGCTTAATTATGTCCTTTTAGCTACCATCATCGCTGGTGCCATCCAAATCGCAGTCGGTGTTTTAAAGTTTGGAAAATTTATCCGCTTAGTACCCTTGCCTGCGCTGTATGGTTTTGTAAACGGACTTGCTATTGTCATCGCTATGGCACAGTTTAAGTTCTTCGAGGGACAAGGTCTGAGTATGTACATCATCGTCGTCGTGACTATGCTTATTATGTATTTTCTTCCAAAATATTCAAAAGCGATTCCATCAGGACTTGTTGCTATTGTTGTGCTTACTCTCCTTGTCTATTTTATGAAAATAGATACGCTGACGGTCGGCTCTTTAGCTGACCTGTCACAGTTTCAAGGACAACTTCCCCACCTCATCATTCCCGATACACTCTTTAGCCTCAATGCTGTCATAATGGTACTTCCTTATGCAGTCATCATGGCACTTGTAGGACTCATAGAGTCGCTCCTTACACTTGCTGTTTTGGATGAGATGAGCGGTACACGTGGAAGCGGTAATCAGGAGTGTATTGCTCTTGGATGTGGAAATGTCGTAAGTGGATTTTTCGGCGGTATGGCAGGCTGTGCGATGATAGGACAGTCCATCATCAACTTCACATCAGGCGGACTTGGCAGACTCTCTTCATTTACAGCAGCGGTCGGGCTTATCATTTTGGTTATCTCGCTCACTGATGTTTTAAACACTATTCCAGTCGGCGTTTTAGTCGGGATTATGTTTATGGTGAGTATCGGGACATTTGAGTGGTCAAGTTTCTCGCATCTCAAGCATATGCCTAAAGCGGATGTCTTTGTTATGGTTGTCGTCACCATCATTACCGTTGTGGAAGATTTAGCAGTGGCGGTCATCATCGGTGTCATTATCTCTGCGCTTGTATTTGCTTGGAAACATGCACGTATCTGGGCAAAAACGCATATGGAAGAGGACGGCACAAAAGTTTATGAGCTTGAAGGTCCGCTCTTTTTTGGAAGCGCTACGACATTTTCAGATAATTTTGATGTTAAAAACGACCCTCCAAAAGTTGTAATAGACTTCAGGAATGCAAGAGTTATGGACTTTTCAGGTGTTGAAGCTATTGATGCTCTGGTAAAAAAATACGAAGACGCAGGAAAAAATCTCCTACTGCGTCACTTAAGTGAAGATTGTAAAAAGATTATGAAAAAAGCAGGTCCGCATTGTACCTACGAAGAAGATGATCCAACCTACAAAGTAGCCATCAACTTCTAGCGTTTTATTTGTACTGAAGCCGGATAAATGACTCCGGCTGAATATCTCTGTATTTTGGAATTTCCTGACCAATATTTGCATTGATGTAGGTAGGATCAGCCATCACATATCTTCGTCTGCCAACTCTCACGCTGTCCCCTTTTAAAGGTATATACAGAGCCGTACTCATATGGTCGCTGTATTTTACACCCACTACACGTATCCCAAAGAGTTTTTTAATCAGGTAAGCAAACAAGACAGCTCTGTCTTCACAGTCTGAGGCTTTATAAAAAAGTGTCTCCTCTGCAAACATTACCTTTTCATGTCCAAACTGTTCCTCATCTCTTTCATATTTAAAAGCCTTTTGAACAAAACGCAGTACGATGTTCATGGCCTCGCTCATTTTCTTTCCATCTGTATATTTTTTGATATCTTCTGCCAGGTCTCTATAGGTCTCTGACTCCATCGGTGCATTAAAATATACCTTATAAGCGACCTGCGGATAGCTGTTCATAAAATCTATAATATTTTTATTGTAAGCATAAGAAGCACGGTATACTTTTCCATAATCTTTAAAAGAGACATCTTTAACGGCTCTGTTTTGCTCTAAAAGCGGTAGCTTTTGCATACTGAAATCAAGTGCTTTGTTCGCATCGGGATAATCTTGTGCATAGGTATAAATCTGTTCTATCCCTTTTTTGTTATACTTGGAGATAATATAATAGTACTTGCCGTTAAATGCATAACGCGGTGTTGCATAGATAGTCTCTTTTGAGTAGTGCAGCAGAAAAATATTTTTACTCTCAGTGAGTGCAATTTTAACACTGTAAGAGAGTTTACTCAGAATAAACCAAGTATATATTTTTGCCTCATTTGTATCACTGTAAAGCTCTTGAGAGAGCTTTTTCACCAAGAGGTACACACCCCAGTCATTCAGTCCCAACTCTTTTGTACAGACTTTTATCTCATCAACTGTTATGTTGTAATTACTAGAGGCCAAAACACTGAAAAAGTTGGATATTCCTGCTTGATTATTAGGGTAAAATTTTGCGCGCTCTATCTTTTTATCAATATTAAAACCAATGGAAGAGCCAAAGAACTCAAAATTTACATCTTTATGTATCTTACTTTTTGGAAGTTTTTGCTTCTGTAATGGTTTCTTTTTTGGTATCTGAATCTGAACAATCGGACCGACATCAGGAGCTTTTTTCTCCTGCAGCGGCGTGATGGATTTTGGCTTTGGTTCTACAAACAGCGGAGCAGTTATGTATGCATTGTACTCTTTCCACTGTGCCTTTAAGTAGTTATTAAAAGCATTGTCCCGCTCATCTTTATACTTTGAAAACGATTCAGACTGCACCTGTTTAAAATCTTCAAAACTCCCTGCCATTAAAAGTGTAGCACTTACAAACAGCAGTAGATTAAAACGGCCAAACAGACTGAATAAGTTTTGTACCCCATCCTTGTTTTGTTGCACGGTCTGTATCTCCCTCGGTTTTATAAAGTATTTTTGCATCACTTACCTGTGTCGAACTGATTTTATTGTACTGATCAATATCAAAAGGACGGATAACACCTGTTATTTGAATAAGCTGCTTTTGATCATCCACAAGTATCTCACGCTTACCTGAAATAAAATAGTTGCCATTTTGAAGTACTTTTACTATTCTAGCAGAAATCGTCGTTGTAAAGCTAGCATCTTTGGTTGCACTCCCCTGACCTTTGTAACTATTGTCAGATTTTGTTGTAAAACCGATATCGCTGTATCCATTGAGTTTTGTCATGCCACTTTGAACATTTCCGTTTGCAGCACCTGCAGATGAAAAAATTCCCCCGCCAAGATTTGAAGCATCACTCTCTGAGAGTTGTTTCGTACCTGTATTTGAACTCTTTGCTGTCTCTGAAATGACTACAGTAACTATATCATTGACATGCATCGCTTTATGGTCAGAAAAGAGTGGATTGTCCCCTTTACCAAAAAGACTTCCGGTAGAAACAAAGTCCTGTTTCTCTTCTTTTGGCGGCATTTGCTCAACATATGCCGGCGGTTCAAAATTTATCTCTGGGTCTGTCAACTTCGCAGTACAGCCAGAGATGAAATATGTCATCATTATAAAAGACAAAGGAATCAGTAAGTTATTTCGCATTAAAACTCTTTAGTAGTTATATTTGTGTATAATTCTAGCAATTTCAGTTCCACATATAAGGATAGTTACATATGAATTTGCGAGATACTATTAACCAAGATGTCAAAGAGGCAATGAAAGCCAAAAATGCAAAAAAAAGAGATGCACTCCGTCTTTTAACTGCCGCATTTAAACAGATAGAAGTAGATGAGAGAAAAGAGCTCACTGATGAAGATGTCATCAAAATTATTCAAACACAGATAAAACGCAGAAATGATGCGGCCAGCCAATACAAAGATGCAAATCGTGATGATCTGATGCAGATTGAGCTCGATGAGATATCTTATTATGAGCCTTATCTCCCTGCACAACTCAGTGATGATGAACTCTGTGATACCATCACAAAAATCGTAGCAGAGCTCGGTGCAACAACTATGAAAGATATGGGAAAAGTCATGGGAGCCGCAAATAAAGCGCTCGCAGGAAAAGCAGACGGAAAACGTATCAGTGAATGTGTAAAGAAAACGCTTACATTATGATTCTTAAATCGTAATCTTTGAATTTTCAATCCTTGAAATCGCACTAAAAACCCCTGCAAAAAGTGCGAAAAAGACCATTGGGAACATCAAGTGTACTGTGTTGTGCGTACATGAAAAGAGAATGAAACATATGACAAAGACTATATTTAAAACTTTGTATTGTTTTGTTTGAAACTTCAATCTAAAAAGTGAATAGAAAATTAACAGTATCAGTGATAAACCTATTATGCCTAATTGTGCTGCAACATTGACAAAGACATTGTGATAATCTGCAAACCCATTCATATCTTTTGTTTTAAAACTATGTAAAGAAGCATAATGATTTGCATCTTTCATAACATTGCCTATACCTGTACCTACTATCGGGTTATCTAAAAAGACTTCACTGCCTACTATCCATAAAGCTGCTCTCATGCCGCCTTGACCTGTATAATCATCATTATGAATGATTTTTGATATACCATGCTCAAATTGATGAACACGCACAGGAAAGTTACTTGAAAAATTATATGCCAAGAAAAAAGTTATAAAGATGACTGCGCTTGCGCTCAAGATTGCCTTGAGTTTATGCTTAATGTACATCAAAGAGACAACAAACATTATGACTATAAAAATTACTTGACCTGTTCTTCCCCCATTTATAAATAAATTTGTAATAATAGTCGAGAAAAAAACAAGTTCAAATATTTTATATCCTAACTTTTTTTGATGCACAAAATTTGTCAGCAGTATCATACTTGTAAAGACAAGCACAACACTGTAGGTAATATGATGCATAAAAGGAGTGGGAAATTCATGTGTAGCGTGTTTGTATGTAAAAAGATTAAAGTATATGCCATAGGAGATAATTTCACTGATAAAGACACTTGCAACAAAGGCAACAAACACATAATTAATATATTTACGCTCCAAGGCTGTATATATCACAGGAATTACTAAAAAATGATGATACTTCCCTATATATTTTAAGGCAAAAGCTGTATCTGATGCCCAAGGAATAGAAATAATCATATAGACAATAAAAGCTCCTAAAAACAACATAAACCTTTGTGCTTTTAAAAGTTCATATTTATGTTTCCACTCACCTTGATATATCCATAACAACAGCATTAAGAGTTCTAAAATATTCACAGCTGCTTTAGAGATTGGAAAACTAAATGCATAAGCGATAATCAGATAGTTCAGGTATATGTTTGTCTCTTTTTTAAATAAATTTTTCATTTTGCTCCCACTTTTGCAAGTACTACTTTGATGGTTTTTATCAGTATCACAAAGTCTGCCCACAGTGACCAGTTTTTTATGTACCAAACTTCTAGCGCATTTCTCTCTTTAAAAGTAAGATTGTTTCTGCCACTCACTTGCCACAGTCCTGTGATACCTGGTCTTACTTTAAGTATAAAGTGTTTATTGTCGCCTAGTTTTTCAGATTCGTTTAGCATATATGGTCTAGGTCCGACTAAGCTCATATCTGCTTTGAGGACATTAATGACTTGAGCTAATTCATCTAAAGAGGTGGTTCGTAGAAATTTACCTACTTTTGTGATGCGAGGGTCATGCTTGTATTTATGAAACTCTTTGTAATATTCGACTTCTTCAGGATGGGTCTTAAGGTATTCGCTCAGTAGCTTTTGAGAGTTTTCATACATTGTTCTATATTTGTAGCATAAAAACACTTCATCATTCTTCCCTAATCTCTCTTGTCTAAAAAATATACTCCCTTTAGAGTCCAATTTGATAGCAAAAGCTATAAAAGCATGAATGATTAAAAAGAGAGGTAAAATTAGTAGTGCAACAAAGAGATCAAATCCATTTTTAATCCAGATATTTCTTTTTATCAAAAGCTTATTTTGTATCTGGATTGTATTGTATCTGATGTTAGAGTATTCCATAATATTTGAGTTTGCAAAGTTGATGCTTGTGACATATGGTACGACATAGACTTCGTCATTGTTATCTAAATACTTTTCTATCTTTGCATTCATCCTATTAAGTTCAAGAGATTTTGACGAGATTATGACCATATCATAGTTTTTTTGAGAAGGTTGCATCCCAAGATACCAATTCTTCTCAAACTCGTTTTTTAAAATAGCAACTTGACTTGCATCCCCAATGATGAGTACTCGCTTTTTAAAAAATGACAAACTATAAATAACTCTTTTTGTCAGCCTTTTGGCAATAGGAAGCAGCAACATAGCAAATGAAAAATAGAGCGTAATAAAAAGACGAGAATACTCCAAAGAAGTTTTTTGCAAAGTCAAAAGTGCCAATACTATAAAATAAGCCAAAAAAAGCGACTTCAATAC
>JALVXQ010000278.1 GCA_027038255.1 Sulfurimonas sp.
CTGCCCTTTTCTGTATTGATATATTGAGCTAAGTATATCCTCTTCATGCTTTCTATGAGCTTCTCCATAGATATAATCATACTGAATCTCAAAAGCCTCAATCAAGTTTTCATTCAGAACTATCTCTTCAGTTTCGCTCACTCGCGCCACTTCACACTCAGGATTATGAGGCGCCATAATGGCTTCAAGGAAAAGAATCTCCAAAGGATTTTTAAGTCGCCCCTTAATATATCTGCCTAAATCCAAACCACCTTTGGAGACAGCAACAATGTTCCAATTGTCCTCTTTGAGTTTTTGCATCGGCATAATATCGATGAGTTTCTTGGCGGCATCTTTACGGTCTTGGAGCATATGTTTGTATTTTTGCATATGAGCTTTCCTAGTTTGTCTGCTTATTAGGCAGTTTGTATGTAATAAATGAACTGTTTTTACTTGGCTGCATTAGAGGCTTCAGCACAATTGTCACATAAATATATTTGTCATAGATTGATGATGACGCTCCGTTTTGTGTCAAAACCGGTCTATTATTCTCACTGTATTTTATACCAAAATCCCAACATCTTTTCTTATACATAAAACCAATGGACATACTTTTTTTCTCTTGTGTCTCTAAATCATAATTATAGAGTGCTGAAAAAGAGTAGTGTCTGTCATAAGTATACTCCGCACTTGAAGTCAAATAACTGGTGCGTTGAAGTGGATCACTAGTAGTTACAGGGGCAACAAAACTATCTTTATAAAGATGAGAAAGCTGTAAATTCATGCCATACTTATTCAAAGAGACTTTATTAAAAATTTTAGAAAATGCATTTTTATCATAATTATAGAACATATTGTTATAAAAAGAGAGCCAAGAGGTGATTTTATAATCAAGTTCATTTTCAAGTTCTCCATAACGACTCGTAGTTGAAGAGTATGAGACTCTCTGTGTAAGTCTATGATAGAATATTTGCTTAGCATCTTTATCATAAAGGTACTGTGTAAACTGAAACTGTGCATCATTATCTATATCTGTAATATTATAAAATTCACATCTGCTGCTATAATCAAGATCACTTTGATTATCCAAGTTGGAACAATAGTCAGATTCATCTGCATAAAATCCCGTCTCTTGATTCCAGGCAGATTTATTATAAATAATGCTGAAGTCTATAACATGACTGACATCCTCATATCCTTTTGTCAATTGTGTACTTGCCTTAAAAGTATGGTAATTCCTTGCATAATAGCCATCTCTGTATTCAATTGATGAATTAATATCCTCTCCTCTAAATGCAGAATGTTGCATATACAAATTGGCGGTATAAGAGATATTTAAAAATTCATCAAAAAGTGAAGTCTGTAAAGTAACAGGTACATTAATATCTGTTTGTATAACTTTTTTATTTATTTGTCTCTGAATATTATTGCTTTTCACATCCAAAGAGTAGAGCAGATGATCTTTTAGGAGTGTGTCAAGATAGTAATGATACTGTAGTGTAGGCAGTTTTTGCAGTGTATTATCATTATTTTCAATTGTTAAATCTTGATAATATTTAAAATAACTACCTACATATTGACGCTCTGTGTTATAGAAGGTATTAATACGCGAAAGTACCTGTGTTGCCGTTGATTGACTTATTGTATTATTAGAAGCGAGATTGATATAATCAACATCATTCATATGGTTTATATCAACATAGAGTCCTGACTGCCCTGCAAAATCATGCCCGCTCCAGAGATTTAAGAAGTCTCGATTGTCATATTTGATATTAAATCCATAATGAGAATTATTTTGCAGGTTATTGCGTAGAAAATAATCCTCTTTCTCTTTAAAGTACCCCATTCTAATTTCACCATGGGAAACTTTTGAGTCTACAAAGCGAAAGTTAGTATAGAGACCGGAACCCCGGCTTGTTCGTATCTGCGGCAAGAGTTCAAGATCCCACCAATTTTGTTCTGCAATGTAAAATGCTTGTTGATAATAAAAACCTTCATCATTGGAGAATCCTACAGAGGGTTTTAAGAGTCCTGTTCTTCGTGTTGTATCTAAAGAGTAGCCAAAATAGGGTGTATACAGTACCGGAATATCATAAATATAGAGGCGCATATTGTACATATTTAACCACATTGAATCTGTATCATAGTTCGACGAAGAAAACTCCATCGTCCAAAGCGGATCTATAGGATTACAGCCGCTGACCGCACCGGAGCCTATATCTATCTCTGCATCATTTGCTTTGCCTTGGGCACCGCTCATCCAGACATCAGATTTGTTATCTATCATATAAAAAGGTCGAAAAAGTTTCTCTTTTTTAGCTAGGTTCAGCTTGGCATATTTCCCTAAAACTTTATACTTTCCGGCACTATTTGCTCGAATATTATCAAAGAGTTCTAGTTCTCCTGTTTTTTTATCATAATGTGCTCTGTTTGCGGTTATGACATAATCCTTGTAGATGACAGAGACGCCACCTCCTGCATTGATTATACCCTTTTGAGAAGTTAGTTTGGAAGCATAAATCTCTACTTTGTCGCTGGCATAAAGCGTTGCAAAAAGAGAGAGGAGCAGAAGATATTTAAGCATTGACTACCAAAGTTCTTGCTGTTTTGTCATGCCAAGTTTGACGAGCCGGGTCCATAACACCCCATAAAAAACCAAGATAAAAAAGCATCTCACTTATAACACGAAAAATAGCCCGATTTAATGCTACTGCGAAACTTGGATTTTGGAGTGTTGCTATCTCAATAACGCGTATTTTCATAGCAATTTTACCAAGTGTTGCCCCATACTGCATCACAAAAAAAGTTTGATAGACTATCTTCATCAAAAGATACTCTCCCAAAAAACTGTTCGTCAACATAATTATCTCTTCAACAGTTTTCGCATTGGAAAATGAGTCTGACATCGCAATAATAAGAAGAAAAGAGAGTAGCATCTCATCTATAAAAAAGGCCATGGCACGCTTTTTAATATCAGCTAGTACCAAACCTTCACGGTGTAAGACCTTCTCTATCTCTTCATTCAAAATCAACTGTCCTAAAGTGCCTGATATGCTATGTCATTACGGAATTTTTTACCGGCAAAATGCACCTGCCCACAACGCAAGTAGGCTCTGTCTCGTGCCTCTTTAATGCTATTACCAAGTCCAACACAGACTAAAACACGACCGCCTGTTGCCATAAGTTTTCCATCTTCTTTCGTGACGCCTGCATATGAGATATGCGTATATTTTGCAATCTCTTCATGGTGCACTTCATCTAAGATTATCTCAGCCGGTATAGATGCGCTATAAGGATAGTTTCCACTCGCCATAACTACACCTACAGCATATTGGTCAGAAAACTCTACTTTTATCTCACCCAAACGCTCTGTTGCAGCTTTGTAGAACATATCTGAAACGGGAGAGGTCATCAGCGGCATTAAAATCTCACACTCAGGATCGCCAAAACGGACATTAAATTCCAGTGTAATCGGTTCTCCATTGACAACCATAATACCGATAAAAAGCACGCCCTCAAACGAAGCATTCTCGGCCTGCATTCCATCAAGTGTCGGGCGAATAATTCTCTCACGCACTTTTTGGTACAACTCTTCATCTACGAGCGGCGTCGGTGCATAAGCACCCATACCACCTGTATTTGGTCCGGTGTCACCGTCACCTATGCGTTTATGGTCTTGTGCAGCAGGGAGTAAAATGTAATCTTTACCATCACATACAGCGAACATTGAGAGCTCATAACCGTCTAAGAACTCTTCAACGATTACTTTTTTCCCTGCATCTCCAAAACTTTTACCGCTCAGCATCTCAGAGATTGCTTTTTTTGCCTCATCATGGCTCTGTGCGATAATAACACCTTTTCCGCCACACAATCCATCTGCTTTAACAACTATAGGCGTCTTTAAACTGTTGGTAAATTTAAAAAGTTCTTCAATCGAATCACTCTCAATGTATGCCGCAGTTGGAATGTTATACTTAGCCAAAAAGTTTTTCATATAGACTTTTGAACCTTCAAGCTGAGCAGCTTCCCTGCTTGGTCCAAAAATTGTAAGGCCGTTTGCTTTAAAAATATCAACAACACCGTCCACAAGAGGTGCTTCAGGGCCTACAATAGTAAGATCTATCGTATTCTCTTTGGCAAAAACAGCAAGTTCATTATAATCTTTGATATCAATATTTGTGCCAAGTGCATCCGTAGCACCGTTTCCTGGTTGAAAAAAAAGCTCATGGTCTGCAGCTTCATTTGCAATTGCCAACCCTATTGAGTATTCACGGCCACCGCTGCCAAGTATCAATATCTTCATAAAATCTCCATATATTCATATAAATAAAAAAAGTTTACTTATCCCACGAACGTGGAGTAAGTAAACTTTTTCAGTATGTAGTCCAAGTAGCCGTCACACAATTGGCTTGGTTCTAAAAAGCCGAATTTGGGTGAAGAGAGGGCTATCTAACGGCGACAATCTCATCGGCAGAGTTAACGTACCTCAAGCGAGACCACCGGCACACGATAGCACTACTAGTTCACAGTATGAATATGTAGAACCCTCATATACGTGCTGACACGTACTACTCAGACTAACAGAGTTATTATACAGCATATTTGCTTGTATTTATTTTAGAGTGCGCTTTAAAAGAGTTCTTTTGCTATTTCTATACAGCTTTGTATACTTGTTTTATTAGACAAGAGATAATTGACTCCATCAGGAACTGTTTTTGCCGTTGTTTTTCCAATAACGATGATACTTTGGTCCTGCGTGAAAGTGTGATTTTTCAAAAAACAGTTTACACTTGAGGGTGAAGTGAAGATGAGAATCGCATTTTTTTCTACTTCTACTTCAGCAATCGCTTGAGAACAGTCACTCTCATACACAACTGCTTCATCAATATCGTAACCCTCTTTTTGGCAGAGCGATACAAAATCCGAAGCGACAACTTTTGCACGCAGGTAGAGCCATTTTTTCTTTTTTGGGTAAGATTTAATCTTTGCAACAAGATTATCACCATAGCCCCCGCCAATATCTAAGATTTTTCCACCTAACTCTTCATATGATTTTGCACTTGCCACAGAAACACACAGAGCCGGTAAATGAATATAAGACTCTTTTGCATACTGTGTAAGCGCACAAGAAGCTTGTTTAGAAGTAATAATCAAAGTGTCATACTTTGAAAAGTCGATTTCAGGTTTAAAAAAAGTAATATCTAATGAATTAATGCTAATAGCATCAGGATGTGAAGAGATAGAGAAAAGATAGATTGAGCGCATGGAAAAAGCTTTCGCTTATTCCCATTCTATAGTAGCCGGTGGCTTACTTGATATATCGTAAACTACACGATTGATGCCATCGACTTCATTAATAATTCTTCGTGAAATTCTCTCTAAAAGGTCATGTGGAAGATGCGCAAATGTTGCTGTCATTCCATCAACAGCCTCAACAACTCTCACGCAGACTGTATTATCATAAGTACGGTTATCACCCATGACCCCTACTGATTTTACATTTAAGAGTACTGCAAATGCCTGCCATGTTTTAGCATAGTATCCGCTCGCTTTCAACTCATCAAGAAGAATGACATCTGCCTCACGCAAGAGATCTAAATCTGCCGGATTCACATCACCCATGATGCGAATTGCAAGTCCCGGACCAGGGAATGGATGGCGATTTACCATAGATGCCGGAAGTCCAAGCTCAAGACCTATTTTTCGTACTTCATCTTTAAAAAGCTCACGCAGAGGCTCAATAAGTTCAAAATCCATCCAATCAGGAAGCCCACCGACATTATGATGTGACTTAATAACTTCTGATGGTCCATTCACAGAGATAGACTCAATAACATCAGGATAAAGTGTTCCTTGTGCAAGGAACTTGATACCGTCATGCTTTTTTGCCTCTTTTTCAAACTCTTCGATGAAAGTATGCCCGATGATTTTACGTTTTTTCTCAGGATCACTCACACCTGCGAGTTTAGACAAGAAGCTCTCTCTTGCATCCACAACAACCAAAGGCACTTTGAGATTTACTTTAAAGACCTGCTCTACCTGCTCACGCTCCCCTTTACGTAAAAGACCATTATCAACAAATACCGGAACAAGCTGATCACCGATTGCTTCGTAAAGCATAGCGGCAACAACAGAACTATCAACACCACCGCTGAGCCCACAAAGGACTTTTCCGTCACCGACTTTTTCACGGATAGAGTCTATCTGCTGTTTTAAGAAGTGCTCCATTTTCCATTTTTCAGTTACACCACAGATATTCTTTGCAAAATTGCGAAGCATCAGATAACCCTCTTCAGAGTGTTGAACTTCCGGATGAAACTGCATAGCATAAACACGTTTTTCATCATTTGCAATTGCTGCGTATGGAGAGTTCGCTGAAGTTGCTATGACTTTAAAACCTTTTGGTAATGTTTCAACTCTGTCAGAGTGACTCATCCAAACAATACGGTTATTGTCACAATCACTAAAAAGTGGGGAGACTTTATCTGGATAACCTGAAATCTCCAGCTCTGCTTTACCATATTCATGGTGATCTGAACGGATAACACTTCCGCCAAAGTCAACGGCAATTCTCTGCATACCATAGCAGATACCAAGAATAGGCAGACCCATTTTATAAACACCCTGATCTACTTCATAAGCATTTTCACTGTAAACGGAAGAGGGACCTCCAGAGAGAATGATACCTTGAGGATTTTTTGCTTGTATATCTTCTACTTTTGTATGGTAAGGAAGAATCTCACAATAAATTTTATCTTCACGCAGACGGCGGGCTATAAGTTGTGTGTACTGAGAACCAAAATCGAGAACGATGATGCTAACATTTGTCATATATGAACCTTTAAAAAATGTAGGAAAAGTTAATTACGAAAGGATACAATAAATAAGATTAATCTTTGATTTGTTCTAGAAGATAAAAGTCCGGAATAAAATTCCAGACTTAGAAGTGCTTTTTAATAGAGTCCCATAATTTCGAACTGTACATACCAGATTGAGATAGAGAGCAGATAACCAACTAAAATAGTCCATGCATGTTTCATGTGAGAACCAAAAGTGTAGATACCACGGAGTTTACCCATAACACCTACACCGGCAGCTGAACCAAAAGAGATCAGACTTCCACCAATACCTGCAGTCATTGTAACAAGCATCCACTGCGCAATATCCATATTTGGAGATGCTTTTAAAATTGCTGACATAACAGGTACATTATCTACCACTGCAGAGAGGAAACCAACACCGACATTCGCTGCGGTTGAACCAACCATACCGTAGACTTCGTGTACATATTCCAAAAAGCCTAAAAAGTGCAATGCACCGACAGCAGAAAGAATACCAAAGAAGAAAAGAAGCGTATCATTTTCAACTTTTTCCATGTTTACATAGATATTGAAACTATTTTTCCCTGTTCGTTTGAGTTGGAAAGCATAGAGTTTAAGTATAGCCATACCAAACATCATACCCCACATAGCAGGGAAATGGAAAAATGTATGCCCAAGAACCGCGATAACAATAGTAAGCACACCTAAATATGCAACTGTCATACCACCATCAAGTACTTTAGGTTTTTTCTCAGTTGCAGCATCAAAAGC
>JALVXQ010000279.1 GCA_027038255.1 Sulfurimonas sp.
GTCAAAATGACAGAAGCCAACACAAAAATAAAGATATGGCGTTTAAAATGCTAAAATCAAAGCTTTATGAGCTTGAACTTGAAAAAAGAAGAGCCGAGGAAGAAGGAAAAGAAAAAGACGAAATGGGATGGGGACATCAGATTAGAAGTTATGTTTTGTTTCCTTATCAACAGGTAAAAGACACAAGAAGCAATAAAGCTTATTCAAAAGTTGACGATATATTAGACGGGGATTTAGATGAGGTTATTGAAGATGTGCTGATTTCTCAAAAAAGCAGTGACGAATAAAGGAATTTTTTGAAAAAAGCTTTAACTATAATAGAACTTATTTTTACTGTTGTTATTCTTTCGGTTGTATTTACCTTAATTCCTAAAATTATAGGTATAAGCACCAAAACACTAAAAAAAACGGCTGATAATGAAGCTGTTTTTAATATGATGGCAAAAATGAGTGATATTATTTTTAAAGAGTGGGATGAAAATAATACTGACAGTGATGAAATTTTGGTAGTAAATAATCCTGCTAAGAATTTGCTTGACTGTAATTCCACAAGCGGATACAGAATAGGGGGATTTAGGGGAAGCAGAAATTGTCAGGATGATATAAATATAAGCCATATAGGAGCTGATGCTAACGAGCCTCCTTATGATGATATAGACGATTATAACGGTTTAGAAGAAAACACGACAACTTCAGGTAAAAGAAATAAATATTATACGCTTGATATGTTTGCTTCTTATGTAAAAGAGTGGAACGGAAGTGATTATTCGGGTGATTCGTTGAATTATCGGTTTGATAAAAATCAAGAAGATAAAAGCAATATAAAAAGAGTAAAAGTTGTGGTATCAAAAAAAGTAAATGGAAAAGAGAAAAATATTTCAACCATTAAATACTATGGGGCGAATATAGGACATTCCATAATAGAGAGTGAAGAATGGTAAGAAAATCATTTACGCTGATAGAAGGAATTTTTGTCATTATTGTATTGGCTATTATTGCAATGGTAGGAGTTAGAATTGTAGGAGAACTTTATAAAAGAGATTATATTGTAAAGCAAGTTAGCAAATTCGGCTTTTTGTCTCAACAAACAGCCGATATTTTAAGCGAAAGACTTTATAATAGAATTCCTTTGACGGTTATAGGATATAACCCTTCTACACACGATTTTAAATATATAGGTGATATTGAAAGTGATGATAATTACACTGTGTTTGAATGGATAAGTGACGGTTTTGATGTAAAAAAAGAGCTTAATTTAAGCGGATTTGTAGATTTATATAAAAGTAAAAAGCCAATTCTTTATGCAAAAGATTTTCATAAAGATTTTATACAAAGTGTAGAACAAAATAAATTTGATACTTCTTCTAAATTAGAAAAGTTAACAGCAGTTATTTTTGCAGGTAGTTTTGACAGGGGAGAAGAGGCATCTTTGGATGATTATAATAATTCATTTGGATGGCACGGGAATAAACACAACTATGTATACAGAATTGATGAAATTAATCAAAGCGGAAATGATGCAAATATATCTTTAAAAGATAATGCCGACAGAATCTATGAAAAATTTTATCTGGTTGACAGTGCTTATGCTATTGCTATAAAAAGGGATTTGAAAAAAAGCGATTGGA
>JALVXQ010000280.1 GCA_027038255.1 Sulfurimonas sp.
ATCCCAAGTCCTCACGGTAGTAATCCGGTCTGCATTTTCGTGTTATCCCATACATAGGATCATCGACAAAAAAGCTTTGTTCGGCAACACCGTTTTGCAGCAAACCACCTGCAATAGCCATGACATTGTTAGCCATTGCCTCTGCCTGTTCCCACACGTTAACCGGTACGACTGTTTTGCCGGCGCACGACTCATCAAACGCTGCTTTTGCCTCTTTGTATGCTTTTGAGTTCTTGTTAAGGTCGCATCCCTCAAAACTCTCTTTGACGAACTCGTTTTCGAGATCGTCGGGTTCCAATACCATCTTATGCACAAGTGATCCAAGTGTAAGATTTGACCCCTCAAGTTTGAAAAGCTCTTTGTTCTCATAGTGAAGCGGTGATTTTTCAAGTAGTCTGAAGTCAGACGCGCTGATGCCCTCTGCTTTGTGATACTCTTCATTTGATAGAGTATGTTTCATTTGTGTACCTCCGTAAGTTGTCCGTTTCTATATTCAAGCACGGTATCAATGTACCGGCTACCTCTATTTTGATTACAATCGCCAAGCCCAAGCATAGACACTGCTACAAGTGCCAGTGATGCCGCTATCAGCAAAATATCCATTTTTGTACCTCCGTTTATGGTTGGCTATACAGGGATCGAACCTGTGACAGCCCGGTTATGAGCCTGGAGCTCTACCATCTGAGCTAATAGCCAATAAAGACACAAAAGGAAAAGCATGGGTGCGTAATGGTTAACGCTGCCTAACAAATAACAAGGAGGAAAACTGTGACTCTGTGGCTACGCTTTCCTTTTGTGCCTACCACCCATTAGAGTGATACTGAAATAGTAGCATAATGAAAATAAAAATAAACTTAAATTGGTACTGTTACAGTTTTAAAATGTTGTTTTGTCCGATTGTAGTATTGTAGGAATGGTACTGTAGTGGGGTATTGTTTTTTGTAGTGTGGTGCTGTTATGACGTGATCATAGGGGGTTGATCACGCTGATACATTTTGATATTTTTATTGAGTCTATATCACTATCTGCATAGCGTATTGACTCATAGGCTGGGTTAATCGGCTCAAGGATTATTTCATTATCTCTTTCGTGGTATTTTTTGATACCTGACTCATCGTTTATCGTATAGTGAACAATGTCGCCATTGTTGACGCTGCTATTCTTATCACAAATGACGATTGCATCTTCACTGATCTTTGGCAGCATACTATCTCCATCAGCAACAACACCGTAAACACCGTCACCTGCTACATTTGACGGCAAATCAATATATTGTATATCGTCTGCATAATACCCGTTTGGCACGCCGCAACTCGCCTTGCCTATCACCGGAACTTTTGTATTCACTGGCATTTCTTGACTATCATCAAGAAGATAATCGGCACTCACTCCAAAGAAGTTTGCTATGCCTTTTATCTTGTCTCGCGGGATATTGTAATCAGGATCGGTGATCCATCTACCTATATAGCTTCTATTTACTCCAAGATGTTCAGCTAATCTTGTTTTTGCACCTCTGCCCATTTCATTTAATAGTTTTTCTACCTTTTGCTCTGTGTTCATCTTTAGACCTCCATTTGGTACTATTATAGTAACAGTATAGCATATTTTTAGATACTG
>JALVXQ010000281.1 GCA_027038255.1 Sulfurimonas sp.
AAAAGCAGGCAAAAAGCTCACGCTGCGACACCTCTCCGAAGACTGCAAAAAAATGCTGCATACGGCAGGGCCTTTCTGTACCTATGAAGAGGATGATCCAACATACAAGGTTGCACACGACGTGTAGGCAACTTTTTTTATCCGCCCACCCATGCCAGTGCTTCAGCCGTTCTCTCCGATGGGAACCAGGCTTCCTTGGTACCGAAAAATTTAGCAAGAATATCTACTTTTACATACCATTTCCACCATCTGCTGTCTGAGACAATTGCCATTTTTTCAATGTGGCGCATATGCTTTATGAGCCATTTTCCATCTTCAAAAGCAGCGTTAAGACTCCAGCAGGCATTGTCTCCAAGTATAAGAAGAATACGTATTTTCTTTTCATTCTCAAGATAGGCTGTAATCTGTTCTATCCACTCTTTTTCTTCCCGGTATGTTATTGTTCCTCTGATTTCATAGATCAAAACACCGGTTTTTGTATCTTTATGCAGGCTGATCATCTTGCAGTAAACCTTTCCCAATATAGTGTTGAATGGTTGCATGTATAACCATAGTATTTGTTGTAAAAAAACTTTCGTGCATCATCATACCATTAAGCATCATAAAAAGTATTTCACTCTCTGATTGCGGATTAACTGTAGAAGCTATTTCTCCATTTTTTTGCAGACATTCCAGTATCTGCGTATATCCGCTTATGATATCTTTTGAAAAAATACGATAGGTATGTATAAACTGCCTCGATTCAAAGTTGAACCCAAAGACCTCAAAAAACATCCTTACTGCATGCCTCTCTTCTTTTGTCAAGAGAAGCGTTTTTTCAAGACATGCCAAAAATGTTTTTAGTGTATTGCAAGGTGTTTCACACATAAATTTGTGTCTAAGCTGTTCAAAATGTTTGTGGGCGATCTCATTCAAAAGATCTTCTTTGCTATCAAAGTAAAGATACAGCGTACCTTTGGCAACATGTGCCTCTTTGGCGATGTCATTCATCGATGTTGCCCCAAAGCCTTTTTGCATAAAAACCCGCAATGCAGCATCGATAATGTCTGAACGCATTTGTGCTTTGTCAACGATTTTCGGCATACAGAAAACTCCTTTGGAGTATTTTAATGACTATTTGGTCATAAAAAGATTAAAACACTTGACATATCTATAAAAAAGAGCTACCATTTTATTAATGACCAACTGGTCACTATAAGAAAACAAAGGATTTTGGATGAAAAAAGCACTCGTTTTACTCTTCGCCTCAATCTTGCTGCATGCAAATGAAGTAGAAGATATTGTCAGGAAGGTAGATCACAATATGCGTGGCAAAACGCTGTATGTCAAGATGAAGATGACAGTGCAGACTGCGCACCACAAGCGCAGTATGGAGCTGGAGAGCTGGTCTGAAGGAAAAAAGAAAAATTTTGTCAAGGTGCTTGCTCCCTCAAGAGAGTATGGCATTACCTTTTTGAGTCTTGATGGGCAGATGTGATCTGTCAACCCTTTTTGGTACAAAGAATTAAGCAGGTTCTCTAAATTGAGACTGCCACCACCTAAGTTCCATTTCCAATGGGCTGCAATAGTCATTATAGCTATGCAATCTTTTCGTATTGT
>JALVXQ010000282.1 GCA_027038255.1 Sulfurimonas sp.
GATTCTTAGAGTCTACTGGTATCGTTGCTCTTGTCAATCCTCGTGCGGATGAGATGAGTTCTACGGGTGAGCCTATGAGTAATTTTCACAAAGGTTTAGGCCGTGTGATTATGATTCTTGTTACATTCTTACTCTTTTGGCTTGCTATTGCCAAGGGCTTTGAACCACTGCTTCTTTTACCGATTGCTTTTGGTGGATTACTCGCAAATATTCCTATTGCAGGTATTGCAGGACCGCATGGTTTTCTAGGTGTAATCTATCAGGCAGGTCTCTCCAATGAGCTCTTCCCCATCATCATTTTTATGGGTGTTGGTGCGATGACCGATTTCGGTCCACTTCTATCAAACCCTAAAACAGCGCTGCTTGGTGGTGCTGCTCAGTTTGGTATCTTTGGAACACTTGTTGGTGCAGTTGCACTTAGTCAAGCTGGTTTTGTAGATTTTACTCTGCAACAAGCTTCAGCTATCTCTATCATTGGTGGTGCGGATGGTCCGACATCTATCTTTATTGCCACGAAACTTGCTCCTGAACTTTTAGGTGCTATTGCGGTTGCATCTTACTCATATATGGCTATGGTTCCTATCATACAGCCTCCGATTATGAAAGCTTTGACAACAGAAGCAGAACGTAAAATTAAGATGACGACTTTACGTCATGTATCACGTTTAGAGAAACTTGTTTTCCCTGTTTTAGTTTTATCTCTTGCTATTTTAGTCTTACCTGAGTCTACACCACTTATTGGTGCATTTATGTTTGGTAACTTCTTAAAAGAGTCAGGTGTTGTTGAACGTTTAAATGATACGCTTCAAAATTCATTGATTAACATTACGACTATCTTCTTAGGTCTTGGTGTTGGTTCTAAGCTTGCAGCAGATCAGTTTCTTGTTCCTGAGACTATGTTTATTATGGCTCTTGGTATTATTGCATTCTCTGTAGGTACTGCAGCCGGTGTACTGATGGCTAAAATTATGAACTTTTTTCCAGGTCACAAAATTAATCCGCTTATAGGTTCAGCAGGTGTTTCTGCAGTTCCAATGGCAGCGCGTGTATCGAACAAAGTAGGTATGGAGTATGACAGAACAAACATGCTTCTTATGCATGCGATGGGTCCAAACGTTGCAGGTGTTATTGGTTCAGCTGTAGCAGCTGGTGTTTTAATCTCTCTCTTCCAATAAAGAGGTTAAAAATTCAAATAGCGACGCATTAGCGTCGTTACTTCTTCGTCAGCTACATCACTCTTTAAATTTTTTAGATATTTTTAATTACTTACTTTTTCCATTACGGATGCTATAAGTGGGATGATATTATGACTTTTTGTTTTATCTATGAAGCCATCAGCTCCTAGTACTTCTGCCTCACGTTTATTATTATCACCAGTCATTGATGAGTTGACAATTATAGGAATGTTTCTTGTCTTTATATTGGCTTTTAAAAGTTTAACTACGGTAAATCCTGACATCTCTGGCATCTCTATATCTGTAATAATGGCAGGGATTTTATCTATTTGTGCTTCATTAAGTCCATTGATAAAATCAACAAGTTTTTTCCCGTTGTCAAAGAGTTTCATATCTATATTTGCACGGGTAAAGAGCTGAACAAGATGTCTTTGTGCTGTTTTTGAGTCTTCTGCTACAAGAACAGTTCCATATTTTAGTTTATCAGGGATATCTATCTCTTTTAGGAGTTCTGTATCTCTGTCGACATCAACAAGTGCTTGTGGCAGAACATCAGCGAGAAGTTTTTCATAATCAAGAATGAGACAGAGCGAACCATCTTCAAGACGTGTGTCATTCATAACCACACCGTCTTCTTTGAGTCGGTAACTATCTGGTGCATGTATCTCATTCCAGTTCTTTTTAAGAACTCTGTATGCAGACATAATGCGAAGACCAATTATGACACCGTTAAAGTCACAGATGAGAATGTTGGAACGTTCAATCTCCTCTTTACTCAGAGTGACCCCCAGCCATGCAGGAAGATTTAAAATAGGAATTTGCAAACCGCGCAAAATGATTGTTCCTTCTAAAAGAGGGTGCGGTGCAGGTATCTGCGTGAGGTAATGATTCTTAGACTCAACTACTTCTCTTGTTTTAAAGACATTAATAGCATAATATGCAGAATCTTTCTTTTCGCTGACTCGGAAAACCAAGAGTTGAAGTTCATTGTTTTTAGCCAGATTTGTAGCAGCATCAACATTATCTAATACAGACATTAAATACCTTTTTGTTATATATGCCTTAATGGTACCAAAAATAAAATGAAATATGCTTGAATATTAGCTAAAAAATGTTAAAATAAACACTATGTATCAAATAAACTTCTTTTCAAAAGGTATTATTGCGTGAGAATATTACTATATCTTATTTTAACAACCGCACTGTTATGGGGTGAAGTATACTACTCAAAAGTAGAACCCTACAAATTGAAAAATATATCTTCCAATGTTATGGGTGAAGTCCTCTATGTGAATGAAAATCTCATAGGTAAAAAGCTTTCAGCAAAACCCTTTATTAAAATTGATGCAGAGATAGATAAAGCAGAACTTGTCGATGTTAAGACAAAACTGCAATATCTTCAAGATACCCTGAAAATCAATAAAAAAATTTTAAAGAATCTTATTAAAGTTTTAGAGAAAAAACGTATCAATTATAAAAAAACAGAAGCATTGAAAATCAAATCTCGAATAGATAAAGACAGAGAATTTTACGACCTTATAGTAAGTGAAAACTCTTACAATACTACACAAAAAGAGATTTATTCCCTTAAAAATTCTATAGCTGATTTAGAGCTGCGACGTACACAACTGCAAAAAAGCATACGCGACAAAAACATAGAACAAAAAGATTTTGTACTCTACTCTGTAGCGGTGAAAGAGGGTCAGGTAGTAAATGTGGCAACACTTCTGGCCAAAGTGGCAGATCTCTCTAAAGGGCTCCTTACAATTTATGTCAATGCCGATGAACTGCCAGGAATAACAACAAAGCGTGTTTACATCAATGGTAAAAAAACAAATTATAAGGTTTCTAGAGTTTTAGATATTGCAGATGCTGTTAATATATCAAAATATAAAGTGCAGATTATTATTAATCCTCCAAAAATATTTTCTAAACTTGTAAAAGTTGAATTGAAAGAGGAGTAGTATGAAAAGTACGATTACAGCATGTCCTCTTGATTGTTATGATGCTTGTGGTATTGTTTATGACGAAGGGAAGCTTAAAGCATTTAAAGGTGGGTATACCAATGGTTTTTTATGTCCACATATCAACCATTATGAGTCTCACGCAAGAATTGAAAAGCCTCGCTATAGAGGAGAAGAGATAAGTATGGAAGCAGCACTTGAAAAGCTGCAGGAACTGTTTTCCTCTACACTTAAATCTGAGATACTTCACTACCGTAGCAGTGGTAATTTTGCACTGATGCAGGGTGTAACTGACCATATTTTTGCCCAAATGGGAGCATACCTTACTGAGGGAACACTCTGTGACGGGGCAGGAGAAGCCGGCATCCTTGAAGGACGCGGAAGCAATAAAAATATGCCTCTTAGTGAAATTGAAAAATCGGATGTCGTTGTCTTTTGGGGAAGAAATCCCCATGTGACTTCTTCTCATCTCTTGCCACTTTTAAAAGATAAAACCATCATAGTTGTTGACCCGGTAAAGACGAAAATAGCAAAGATGGCAGACCTGCACATTCAGATAAAGCCTCATACAGACATCTTCTTGGCAATGCTTCTCTATCGATTTTTGCATATTGAGGACGCTTGTGATGATGAATTTTTAAAAGCCTTTGCTACTGAACATGAAGATTATTATGAGCTTACACAGACGATTCGCATTAAAGCGATACTTGAAGATATTGGTATGACGCTTGGAGATATTGGTGATTTTTTGCATCTTGTTGTTGCAAAAAAGACGGCTATTGTCTGTGGTGTGGGTATTCAGAAGTATCGTGACGGTGCAGATGTTATGCGCGCTATTGATGCATTTGCTGTTGGACTGGGACTTTTTGGCAAAGAGGGGTGTGGTGTTGCTTATCTTGGGAACTCAAAAGAGGGTATAAGATCTCCCTTTGAGACACAAAAAGCAAAAAAAGTCTCTAAGGTCAGTGCCCCTTTCGATGAGTTTAAAACTGTGTTTATTCAAGGAGCAAATCCGCTGGCACAGATGCCGGATTCAAACAGAGTCAGAAGTGCTATAGAGCGGACTGAGAATGTCATCTATTTTGGACTTTACGAAAATGAAACAAGTGCCGTTGCCGACTTAGTTATTCCTGCAAAGACATTTTTAGAAAAAGAGGATGTGCGGACCTCTTATTCTCACAATGGAATGATGCTGATGCATCAACAAAAAGAGAGTAAAATAGGTATCAGCGAATATGATTTGGCAGCTTTTTTGGCAGACGCGTTTGATGTTTCTCTTCAAAGTGAAGCAGCATATTTGGAGTATTTTAAAAATCATGCCGTTGTGAAAATTGATGGAAGTTTTGAGGTTGAGAACAGAGAGAGTATTCCTTATAAAGAGGGTTTTGATACCGATGATGGTGAATTTCTCTTTTTAGAGGAGTTTGAAGTGCCACAAAAGGTTGATGAAGGTGAGTTTTATCTCATTACATCAAAGTCAGCAAAATCATTGAACTCACAGTTTCAGCGTGATTCGCATCTATATTTACACAGTGCTTTGGGTTTTGCTGAGGAGAGCCGGGTGAAATTACTCTCAAACAGAGGCGAAGCGGAGTTTATTGTAAAGATGAATGATGATTTGCGTGAGGATTGTGTTTTAGTGCATTCCGGCGCAAAAGGAGTTAATAATTTGACAAGTTCAACACACTCCTATGAGGGTAAAAGTGCTATTTTTCAAGAAAATTTTGTACGTATCATAAAAGTTGATTAAAAAGAGGAAAATATGGATATTAAAGTAATAGATAAAAAATATGTTCTGCCTACATATGCACGTGCGGATGTAGAGTTTGTTAAAGGAGAGAATGCCACACTTTTTGACGCTGATGGAAAAAAATATATCGATTTTACTTCGGGTATCGGTGTTGTCTCTGTTGGGCATGCAAACAAAAGAGTTGCTGAGGCACTCTGCAAGCAGGTTTCGGAGATAACACATGTCTCTAACCTTTACTACATCGCTCCCCAAGCCCTTGCTGCTCAAAAAGTAGTTCAGGCAAGTGGCTATGACATGCAGTGTTTTTTTGGAAACTCGGGTGCAGAAGCCAATGAGGGAGCCATTAAAATTGCAAGAAAACATGGCGAGCGCGATGGAAAGATAAAACGCTATAAAATCATTACACTCAATCACTCTTTTCATGGACGTACAATAACTACTGTCAAAGCGACAGGTCAGGAGTCTATGCATAACTACTTTGGTCCTTTTCCTGACGGATTTGTTTATGCAGACGGTCTTGATGAAATAGAAGGTTTACTAGATGATCATACAGCAGCTGTGATGATAGAACTCATTCAAGGTGAGGGTGGTGTTGAGCCGCAAGACAAAGAAAAAGTGCAGGCTCTGGCGAAACTTTTAAAACAAAAAGAGATTCCTCTCATTGTGGATGAAGTACAGACGGGATGCTACAGAGTAGGAGAGTTTACAGCAAGCCAAGCCTATGGAATCGAGCCTGAGATCATTACTCTTGCAAAAGGTGTTGGTGGCGGTGTACCGGTGGGCATTGTTATGACAACACTCAAAGAGGTACTTTCTGCCGGTGATCATGGTTCTACTTTTGGTGGCAATTATTTGAGTAGCCGCGCGGTGTGTGAAGTAGTAGATATTTTAAATGAGTATAAAGATAGTGGTGATTTAGAGATTACATCACTGCTTTTTAACAATGCGTTAGAAGTTTTTTATAAAGAACATAAAGATATTTTTACACAAAAGGTTGGCATAGGGATGATGTGTGGATTACGCACTCGAGATGCTCAGACACTTGCAAACATTATAGACAGAGCACGCCAAAATGGTGTAATGGTTCTCAAAGCGGGAAGAAATACACTTCGGTTTCTACCACCACTTACAATCACAAGAGAGGAAATTGATGAAGGTTTTAAATCTCTCACTGCTGCTGTTTCTGGGTTATAGTACATTTCTCATTGCGAATGAGAACAATGCCTCTTTTGACAGTTATATATCTACATATAAGCAAGAAACTTTTTTGTATGATTATGAAAAAAATGAGGCAGAGAGCTCAAAACTGCGTGACTCATGGATAGCGCCGATAAATATTAATTACTCATTATCTCGTTCCAAACCTTACGACCAAGAACAGCAAAATGAAAGTGCATCCATTAAGATGGATCAGCCTATTTTTCAAAGTGGTGGCATCTACTATGGTATTAAGTTCGCAAATGCAAGTAAGCGCTATTCGGACTACACCATAGATGTGGCAAAACGTAAGATGATCAAGGATGCTGTATCGCTTTTAATGCAGATAAAACAAACATCCCTGAAGATTAAAAAGCAAAATCTACTTATAGAAAATTCAGATATCAATCTCAAGCAAAAACAAGAGGAGTATCTCGGCGGTCAGTTGGATTCAGGATTTTTAGACAATGCTATTATTCAAAAAAATATTGTCATCCAAACACTTTATGATATCCAAACCGCAAAAGAGAAGCTTATTACGCAGTTTCATACTTTGAGTGATTTGGATTATAAAACAGCGCATATTCCACATCTTGAGTTTATTACACAAGAGGCTTTTATTAAGCATAATATTGTGTTAAAACAGACGAGTGCTGAAGTTGTAAAGAATAGATATGCAAAAGATGTTCGAATTACAAAATATTTGCCGAAAATGAGTTTTACAGCGGGCTATAGCTGGAGTAAAAGTAGTGGACAGCAGTTCTATGCAGATGGTCTACTTATTGATAGCTCAAATGAGTCGAGTAAGTATGATTATGGTTTTCGTGCAAGTATACCTCTGGATATCAATACCTTTCGAGACATAGAATCCGCAAAAGTGGATTATCTTAAATCCAAGATTGTCAAAAAAGATAAAGAGCGGGAATTACAGGCACTTTTTGAACAGGTCATGCACAACATTAATAATATAGACAAAAAGATAGCCCTCTCTTATGAAAACAAAAAGCTCTATACAAAACTGTTACGAGATACAAAAGAGCTCTACGGGGCAGGATATAAAACAGAGTATGATGTAAATACGCTGAAAAACTCTTTGGCGATACAAAATTTAGATACAAAAATTTATGAGATTGACAAACAGTTGGAGTTATTGACACTCTATGAGATGTATGTTAATGGTGGAAAAGAGTAGTAGATGAATTTTAGTGAATATATGGCAGAGTGGTTGTATGGTGAAGAAGGATATTATGCAAGCTATAAGAACATCGGTAAAGGGGGAGATTTCTATACGGCAGTCTCAACAAGCAAGTTCTTTGGCGGAACAATTGCGAAGCATATCATAGCACTTGTGGATGAGGGTTTCTTAAAACCTGATGCAACTATCTGTGAGATTGGGGCACACCACGGTTACTTTTTAGCAGATGTTTGTGAGTTTCTCTATACACTGCGACCTGAACTGCTTTCTAGTCTTCATTTTGTTATTATAGAGCGTTTTGATGAACTGCAAGAACAGCAGCGTAACTATTTTGCCGAGAGCTTTGGTGATGTTGTACAAATTACACACTATAAATCTCTTAGTGAGATGTATGTGAAGAATGCTTTTTTTATTGCCAATGAGATCTTTGATGCCTTCCCTTGTGAACTTTACTATAAAGGTAAGACAGCAAGTGTTGAGCATCACAATGTAGAGTTTGATGTAGATGATGCCTGGATTAGTGAAAAAGCCAAGAAGTACCATAAAGAGAGAGGTGAAATAGCCATAGGTTATGAAGCCTTTGCAAAAGAGATGGCCGGAGCAGCGGAGCAATTTGAGTTTATGAGTTTTGATTATGGTGAGATGCAGGCAAGACCTGATTTTTCACTCCGAATCTACACTAAACATAAAGTACTGCCTTTTTTCTTGCCGGAGGATAATCAAGACTACATCCCAAGAGCAGAGCTTTATAAAAAGTCAGATATTACTTATGATGTGACTTTCGAGCATGTCAAAGACGCCTATGAAGAAGCTGGTGTGCAGTTTGTGGAGTTCAAAGCACAGATGACAGCACTGGTCGATATGGGACTTCTAGATTTGCTGGAGATGCTGCAAAAAAATACGGATGAGAAGATTTATAAGCAGGAGCTTGAAAAAGCGAAGATGCTCATCATGCCAAACTTCTTAGGGGAACGTTTCAAAATGGTGCGTTTTAGAAAGATGTAGCTTTTGATATGCTAAAAAGTAATTTTAGCATATCCTGTTTCTGGTGCTATACTTATAGTTGCACTCTCTGTTCCATCGCTTAAAACAATATTGCATGTGCCTTGTATTAATTGTCCAGCTGAATAAGGTGAACCAGTGGCTAAACTGCCAACCATTGGTCTACCTAAGTAATCAAAACTAATAATATTTTGCCCTATACAATCTGTTCCACCCAAGACAACTGTCACATTATATTTATCATTTAAATTAACATTAGATAAATTTGAATCTCTATTGGAAGGATTTACAGCAAATTTTTGAGTTCCACTTCGATCTTTAGTAGAGATTGAATATTTATTAGCATTAAAGATTATTTGCCATCGTTTTTCATACCAATCTGTTGTGCCGGGTGAGTTTTCACCATACTTATCATCTACTAAAGCAAGGTGTTGGGTATAACGTATTTTAGACAAGAGATCCACAGCACTCTCTTGTACTGGATTTGTTTTTGTACGAGGTAAAATCAAGGCAGCCAAAATACCAATTACAACAATTACAAAAACAAGCTCAAGCATTGTAAAAGCTTTTTTCATACTCTACCCCTTATCTACAACAAATATTTAATTTTTTATATTATACACTAAAACTCAAATATTAGATTAGATTTCTTGGAAAACTTTTTAAAGTCCCTCTATCATTTTGAGTAACTCTTCCGGACGGTTGGAGTTTTTAATGGCATTCTCTTTTGAGATGACATTTTTTTGCAGGAGTTCAATCAGCTGTTGAGTCTGTGTTGTCATATATGTCTCTTGCTGGTTTAACTGCATTTGTGAGTAGATTTGGTGTACTTTGTCCTCCCGAATCTGATTTTGGATTGCAGGATTTGTAATCAAAATTTCCTGTGTTGCAACTTTACCGCTTCCTATACGAGGAATGAGTGTTTGTGAGACAACAGCGACTAAAGAAGATGCAAGCTGTGCACGAATCTGTGCCTGTTCTTCCCCTGCAAAAACATCGATGATACGGTTAATTGTACCTGGTGCTGAGTTGGTGTGGAGTGTTCCAAATACCAAGTGACCGGTTTCTGCGGCGGTGAGTGCTGCACCAATGGTTTCAGCATCACGCATCTCCCCGATGAGGATGATATCTGGATCTTGACGGAGTGAGTATTTGAGTGCTGCTGCAAACGAGGCTGTATTACTCCCGACATCACGCTGTGAGAAAAGTGACTTGATGTTTTTGTGAACAAACTCAACTGGGTCTTCAATGGTAATGATGTGACGACGTTCTGTCATGTTAATCTCATGCAGCATTGACGCAAGTGTTGTTGATTTACCAGAACCGGTAGGTCCGGTAACTAAAATAAGCCCTTTTTCTCTCTTAATAAGTTCTTTAAAAATCGGAGGGTTTCCATACTCATCAAGGGTAGGCACATCAATAGGAATCATACGAAAGGCACAGCCGATTCCGTGAATAGTTCGGTAGTAGTTGGCACGAAAACGACCAATGTCTTTTAACTCAAAAGAGAAGTCGAGTTCATTATGTTCTTCGAAATCTTTCTTCTGTTTATCTTCAATGAGCGAGTATGCCATCTCTTCAACATCTGTAGCAGAAAGGACAGGAAGGTTGAGTGCACGCAGCTCTTTATCTATCCTAATCTGTGGTTCACTTCCTACAACAAGGTGCAGGTCTGATGATTTGAATGCTAAAACACTTTTAAGCAGTTTTTTGATGTCCAACCTTTTGTTTGCACCTTCAGCTGCTGTAACTTCTTCACTCATAAAAAACTCCTATAGATTAAATTTTGTAATATATTCCTGCTCATTATAACCTACTATCACTTCATCGTCAAACTCAATGACGGGTCTTTTTATAAGCAGGTTTTCACGACAGAGCCACTCGGCTTTTTCTTTTTCATCAAGATTGAGCTCTTTGAGTTTCAGGTTTCTGTAGGTAGTGCTTCGTGCATTGAAAATTTTGTTGATGTCCACTTTTTGTAGCCATGCTTCTATTTTTGTGCATGGCAACTCCTGTGTCTTAAAATCAAAGAGTTCATAAGCAATATTGTGTTTTTTGAAAAATGAGAGCGCTTTTTTAACACTATCGCAGTTCTTTATGCCGTATACTTTTATCATTATGCGGCTTAGTCGATGATTTTTGGAACGATGAAGAAGTCATCAGCACTTTTTGGCGCATGTTTGAGTATCTCTTCATGAATGTTAGGGTTAGCCTGTGTAACATCTTCTCTTAAAGGCGTTGCTCTGTCACTCATAGTAAAATTTGCATCCACATTATCCGTGTTTAATTCACTGAGATTGTCAACAAAACCTACAATTTCTGAGAGCTGTTCAACGATTTCTGCTCGTTTGTCATCACTTACTTTTAAAAAAGATAATTTTTCCAATCTGCTTAATAATGCGTCATCTACCTGCATACTTTGTCCTCATAATAATTTAATTTAAAGATTTTAACATATAAACCTTATTTGTTTGATGAAACTTTAACAAACTATGCGATAATATAATGCAATTTTAAAATATAGGAAAAGTTTTGAGTTTAAAAGAAAATTTAGAGATGGTTAAAGACGAGTTGAACTCGGAAGAGAAGTTTTTTGAAAAAGCGGTCATTACAGAGAAGTTTGTAAAGAAATATAAGAAGCCGTTGATTGGTGCTGTTGTTGCCATTGTTCTTGTTGTTGTGGGAAATCTTGCTTATACAGCAAGTGAGCAGAGCAGAGTTGAATCTGCAAACCTAACACTTGCAAAATTACAAAAAAATCCTAAAGATGAACTTGCACTTGCGCGTCTTGAATCTCTCTCTCCTACACTGCATGATGTCTGGGTATATTCACAGGCCATAGCTCAAAAGAATGCAGCTGATTTAGAAAAACTCAAAAACTCAAAAGCACTGCTCATTAAAGATGCTTCGACATATGAAGCGGCAGAATACAAAGAAGATTTGGCATCTTTAGAGAGTTACTCAGAAGAACAAAAGGCAATTTATAAAGATTTAGCATCTGTAATGAGTGCTGTGATTTTGATGGATAAGGGTAAAATTGATGAAGCACATGACAGACTTCAGATGATAAGCGTTAACTCTCCTCTCGCTCAGATGGCGAGTGCATTGATGCACTATGGAGTGAAGTAGATTTTGAAAAAGTATATATTTTTAGCAGCTGCAGCGCTCCTTTTTTTGACTGCCTGCAGCACAAAAGAGGTTTATAAGCCAAAACTTCTCTCAAATGACTGGGAAAAAACCAGCTCTATGGATGAAAGCATTGTAGACACCTCTGACAATGTAGCTCTATTAGAAAATAGAAAAGTTTTGTCACAAAATGGTGAGCTCAATGTTACGATTGCAGCTGATCAAAGAGTAATCTCTTTAAGTGACAAGAGAATCATCAGTGCTTCTATTGATGGGAATGTTACGCTCACTTCTACACAAGATGCAAAACAGGTACACCTCAATCTTAAAAAGACAATAGCAGCTGCAAGTACAAATGGAAACATCTTGGCAGTTCTCTTTGCAAATGATGATATAGCCTTGTATGATATAGATACAAAAGCTATTTTGTTTAAAGAACAGGGTGGTAAAGCAATTGCTAACAATATGCGAATTGTCAATCCTTTTTTCTTAAATGATCTGGTTATTTTTTCTACTTTGGACGGAAAAGTGATTATTGTCAATTCAAAGCTCAAAAAAAGACTCAGAACGATCATTGTCTCTTCTAATGATTATTTTAACAATGTTATTTACTTTAATATTGCAGATAACAAGATCCTTGCAGCCACATCATCAAAACTGCTTTCGATGGCACAAAAAGAGCTGCACCAAAAGTATGAGATACGCAACATTGTTTTTGACGGCAAGCTTATATACATTACAACAAAACAGGGAGAGATTATTGCATTGACACCTGATTTGCAAGTAGATTCAAAAATTAAACTCCCGTTTGCCCACTTTCTTGGGATGATAAGCCATAAAGGGAAACTCTATATTCTTGAAAAAGAGGGCTACATGATAGTCGTTGACAAGAAAACTTTCGCGTACACTGTGCATGAAGTAGATATGAATGAGGGTTTTGTTTTTGTCGGCAAGGATGTTTTTTATGTTGATGATGAGAAAATCGCTGTAGAGTAATGTCTAATGAACTAGAGGCTTTTGTAGAGTACATAACAGTTACAAAAGCGCTCTCACGCAGGAGTGTAGAAGCCTACAAAAGTGATCTGCTTTTTTTTGAAGAGAAGCTTCAAAAACCACTCATAGCACTCGATACCAAAACACTTTTTTTTGCACTGGACTCTTACGAAAACAAAAGAACACTCAACAGAAAACTCTCCTCCATCAATGCTTTTTTTGATTTCTGTTACAAATCGCAGTTTAAAGATGAAAAAACCAAACTCAAACTCTCAAAAATTCCAAAACTCCTGCCAAAATTTCTCTCCTATGAAGCTATACTAAAAGCTTTGGAATCCATTGACAGAAGTTCTTGGATAGGCTTGCGTGATTATGCGCTCATTCTCTTTTTATATGCAAGTGGTGCCCGTATCAGTGAGTCTCTGGAACTCAGCCGAAATGACATTGATGGGGAGTGGCTGCACATTCGCCATGCGAAAGGTCAAAAAGAGCGCATTGTTCCTTTGGCTGTTGTTGCACGTGAAGCCATAGACACGTATCTGCGTGAGAGTGGGTTTGAGAAAGATTATGTCTGGTGCAACTACCGAGGCGGTAAGCTCAGCCGAATATCTGCGTATAAGATTACACAGAAGTATTTGGGTGTTTCTCCTCACGTACTGCGTCACTCCTATGCAACTTCACTCATTCGAGGTGGAGCTGATCTGCGTGTGGTTCAAGAACTTCTAGGTCATGCATCGTTGCTGACAACACAGATATATACACACATCCAAAAGCAGGATTTGCAAGACACCGTGAGCATCTATCATCCAATAGCAAAGGAGAACTTATGAGTGAAGTAAAAAACAAAATATTTTCAAAAGCCTTTTGGGACTCTCTTGTGTTTACACAGAACAAGTGGCACCAACATGGGGTGCTGCTGCATACTTTGCGTGTTGTTTATTACACACTCAAACATGGCGATTTTAAGATGCTTGCAGCTGCGCTGCTGCATGATATTGGCAAGCCCTTTTCAGCCTTTAAAAAGGACCAGGAAGATTGGGATTATGATGAGTGGAGTTTTACAGACCACGAAGAAAAAAGCTACCAAATCATAAAAAACTGGCCTTTTCTCAGTGACTATACAAAAAATCTTGTTCGCTATCACTATCTCATACGAGATATGAAAAAATCTAAAAAAGAGGATTTAGCGCGCTATGCAAAGAAAAAAGAGATTTGGGAGAGTCTTGATGATGATTTCAAAGAAGATTTGCAACGCTTTTTAAAGTATGATGACCTCGGCAAGGGAAAGAAAAGACGTGATTAACGAAAATGTAACTATATAATTATATAATTCTAGTATGAAAAAATTTGCACCTGTTTTAATTATATTGGCCATTGTAGGTATCATTGTAGTTCTCTTCTTATCACTTTCAAAATCTCAGAATATGATAGTCATTAAAGAGGGAAATCTTAAAAAAGTTCCCCTTAAAATGGAAGTAAATAAGTGTCAGGACAGCTTCTGTGGGATGGTAATAACGGAACTTACTTATGCTTCACAGGTGATAGCACCTGATGGAAAGACATGGTTCTTTCATGACCATGGTGATTTTGTCGAGTGGCTTAAAGATAAGCCCTTTGCAAAAAATGCTGTCATCTGGGTAATGAGCCGTGATACACATAGATGGATAGATGGCAGAAAAGCATACTACACACTCAATGAGACAACACCGATGGGCTATGGATTTGGAGCTTATGAGAAAAAAGGCAAGGGTATGGTAGACTTTAAAACAATGCAGCTTAAAACCCTGCGTGGAGAGACGATGAAAGACCCTAAAATTCGTAAACAGCTGTTGGGAAAATAATGGATACAGTTAATCTTCTTACTATCATCTCCATTGCATTCTTAGGCTCTTTTGGACACTGTATCGGTATGTGCGGCGGCATCGTGTTAGCATACTCTACGATTAAGATAGAGCCGGCAAGTTCAAAGGTCTCTAAAACTATAGCGCATCTGCTTTACAATTTTGGACGGGTTCTTACCTATACTGTTTTGGGTGCTCTTTTTGGGGCTATCGGCGGTGTAGCGACCTTTAGTAATACCGCGGATGGTACGCTGCTCATTATCGCAGGAGTTGCGATGATACTGGCAGGACTCTCTTTAATGGGAAAGATAAAGTTCTTAACACTCATAGAGCACTCCATCTCCTCATCAAATTTTTATAAACAGTCGTTTCAAAAGATTCTGCACTCCAAATCAAATGTCAGCTTTTTCATACTTGGGATGTTAAACGGCTTGTTACCATGTGGCTTTGTCTACTTTTTTGCTATTACAGCTGCAAGTACGGCAAGTCCATTGTATGGTGCGCTTGTGATGTTCATTTTTGGTGTGAGTACAATCCCTGCGATGTTTTCACTTGGATTTTTATCTTCACTCGCTTCAGCGACAAGCTTTCGAAATATGATGATGAGCCTCTCTTCTGTAGCCGTCATTTTATACGGTCTTTTTACGCTCTATAACGGCTATGATTACTTGACAAATCCACTGCGAACAATTTTAAAATGCCACTAAGAAGAGGAAGACTACAGCTCCTCTTCTAATTTTTCAAACTCTTTTTTTATCTGTTTTTCAATAGTTCTGTTTGTAAAGAGTCGCAGCAATACTTCGAGCACAAAGGCAAAGAAAAAAGTCCCTACAATGTAGAACTCAAAATGTGGTATATGTTGTGAGGTGTAGTATATGGCAAATCCACTAGCCGTAAATGTACCGCCAATCGCCAGAAGAACAAGCCAGAGATTGGCTTTTGTCTCTTTCATTTTAAAGAGATGCCCTGTATGGGTAAAACCTTGGATTATCAGGACAATTACAGCGGCGATGGATGCGATTTCTCCAAGATTAAAAAAGAGAATCATAGGAATGATAAGCAGCGCAGAGATGATGAGACCTTCTGTGTTATGAAAGACATTACGCTCATAGACTTTAGGAAGATTTCCATCTTTTGCCAGTGTATAACTCAGCTGCGTGACAGCATAGAGTGTGGCATTGATAGCTGAGGCTGTTGCTAAAAGTGCAGTTGCTGCAATGAGTTTGAAGCCTATGGCACCAAAGGCCGGTTTGGCAGCCTCAGCCAGTGCATAATCCTGACTTTTTACAATCTCTGCAAGTGAGAGGTTCCCAAAAACAGCAACGGTGACTGCAAGGTATAAAACAGCTACTAAAATGATAGAGAGCGTCATGGACTGAATCATTGTTTTTTTTGGATTTTGCATATCTTCAACACTGTTGGTAATGACGCTAAATCCCTGAAATGCAAAAAATGTCAATCCAAGTGAGAAAAGAACATGAATGAAACTCGGTGCATCACTGAGAGAGAGGTAGGTCGGTTTAATGTAAAAAAGAGCGGCAACAGTAAAAATGCCCAGAGCTGTAAGTTTAATGATAACAATGGCTGACTCTGATTTGGCAACTAAAGAGGCACCAATGAGATTTACAGAAACAAAAAAAGCGATGATAAGCAGAGCAAACATATTTGTATGAAAAGGGGTGACACCACCGCTCATATATGTAGCTGCATAGGTACCAAAAGATTTTGCAACCGCTGCCAGTGCTACGAGTTGTGCGATGTAAAAAAGTACACCTAATGAGCCGGAGAAAAATCCCTCTCCGTAAGACTGTACAAGATACTCGATGATACCTCCGCGACTAGGGTAAGTGATGGCAAGTTTACTGAGCGAATAGCCGCAAAGCAGGGCGATGACTCCGGCAATGACAAAGGAGAGTGTGACTAGACTTCCTGCAATGGCACCTGCCTGACCGATAACGATGAAGATGCCGGCTCCAACCATGGAGCCGATACCTAAAAATATAGCACTCCATAGACCGAATGCTTTTTTGTTTTGATTCATGAAAATTCCTTGGTTTGTATAAAAAAAACTCTTAGAGATATGATATAATAAATAAAAAAATAAAAGGCCATAATTATGAAAAGTTCGATTGCTGACAGTATTAAATCGCTTCCGCCTCTTTCAAAAACAATAGCAGATGTAAACAGAGTTTACGCAGATGAAGAGGCAGGTATAGCAGAGTTAGCAAAGGCAATTGAACCTGATCCCATGATTGTAGCAAATCTTTTAAAAGCCGCAAACTCTCCTCTGTACGGATTTGGGAAAGAGATAAAAAATGTAGCACAGGCAGTAAGTCTTTTTGGTATGAGTATGACACGCTCCATCGCTCTTGGAAATGCTGTCAGAAAACTGCTCAATGTTGATATGCAGCCCTATGGCATTACTGGTGACAAGTTCGCTGAGATCTCTTCTATGCAGGCTGCCTTAATGACAAAGTGGTACGGAAAGGTTGACAAAGCCAAAGCGGAAAAGCTTTATTTGGCAGCATTTTTGCAGGAGACGGGAACAATTTTGATAGCAAGTGATGTTATTAAAGAGGATGAAGATATCAGTTTTAAATCAGAAGTAGAGATGTCAAATAATCTTGCAGCAGTTGAAAAATCCTATGTAGGTGTGACAAGTGCTGAAGTTACGGCTCTCATTTTTGAACATTGGGGTTTTGAGGATGAATTTGTAGAGATGATTCGTTTTGCAGATAATCCTGCTGCTGCACCCAAAGAGGTTCGTGAATATGCGACAGCATTGCATATTGTAAAAACAGTTCTTCCTGTTAACAGACCCTTTGCAGAACAATCCATTAATTTTGGACTAAGAAAAGCAAGAGATGCGGGCTATGACTATGAGATACTTGAAGATGCCATAGATGATATACTTGATGTTATAGAGGCATCTTAATGAGTAAAACTGTTACTGTCATAGATACCTTTGGCTTTTTTTTTCGTAGTTTCTATGCACTTCCCCAATACCTCAAAACAAAAGACGGCTTTCCTACAGGACTTTTAACAGGCTTTACAAATTTCATTGCAACACTGCAAAAAGAGCATGAGAGTGATTACATCATTTTTGCAGTTGACTCCAAGGGTGACACATTTAGAAATGAGATAGATGTAAACTATAAAGCAAATCGTCAGGCACCGCCGCCGGAGCTCACGCAACAACTTCCTATTGCCATCGAGTGGATCAATAAGATGGGGTATAAAACGCTTGGTAAAACAGGTTTTGAAGCCGATGATATCATAGCGACACTTGTAAAATGTGCAAAAGAGGCAGGCTACAGAGTACGAGTTGTCTCTCATGATAAAGACCTCTGCCAACTTATAGATGATGATAATGTAACACTTGTTGATGCTATCAAAAAGAAAGTAATGAATGAACGAGCATGTTATGACAAGTATGGTGTAACACCCAAGCAGTTCATAGATTATCAGTCGATTTTAGGTGACAGTGCCGATAATGTTCCAGGTGTTAAGGGAATAGGAAAAGTAGGTGCAGAGAAACTGCTTAAAGAGTATGGAACGCTTGATAATATTTACGCCCATATAGATGAGATAAAAGGAGCAATGCAGAAGAAGCTTATAGAGTCGCGTGAGGCGGCATATATGTCAAAAGAGCTGGTAACTTTGCATCCTGAAGTCTTTCCTTGTGAAGGCTTTAATTTTGAAGAGTATAAAATGGATATTGAAAATCCATTTATAAACATATATGATGAATTGGTAGAGTATGAACAAAATGCAATTCTGCGTACACTGCATGCAAAAAATATGGTCTCTGAAGAACAAAAAGCGGCTGCTGTAAAAAAAGTGGACAGTGTAGAAGAGTGCAAAAACAGTGAGTACACGGCAAAACTTTTAACAGATAGAGAAGAACTCTTTAAAGTACTGAATGCTATTGAAAAAGATGCGCTTATCGCGTTTGATACAGAGACAACCGGGCTTAATTATGACAAAGACAAACTGGTTGGTTTTAGTTTTTGTGTTAATGATGAAGAGGCATACTATGTGCCTTTTAGACACTTTTACCTTGGTGTGCCTCAGCAGATTAGTGAAGAGGATGCCAAAGAGGCTATGCGTAAGATATTTGAGTTTCGTGTGGTTGGGCATAATATTAAGTTTGACCTGCACTTCGTAACACGCTTCTTAGATGTTGCAACACTGCCAATAGAGTGTGACAGTATGATTTTAGCCTGGTTGATAAATCCGGAGAGTGCACTTAGCCTTGACAAACTTGCAAAGGCGCTTTTAAATCATGAGATGATAGCTTTTAAAGATACTGTCAAAAAAGGGGAGAGTTTTGCTTCTGTTGAGCTTGAAGATGCCTGCATGTATGCTTCTGAAGATGCTCTCATCACTTTTAAACTTTACAAACTGTTTTTAGAAAAACTTGCCCTGCAAGATGCAAAACATCTCATTAAAGAGGCGCATGATGTGGAGATTCCTTTTATAAGTACACTGCTTTGTATGGAGAAAAAAGGAATAGAGGTCGATACAAACTTTTTGGAAGATTTTTTGGTTGAGGTGAAAGCCACTTTAGAGCATCTGACAAAAAGCATATATGCGTTGGCAGGCACAGAGTTCAATATAAACTCAACCAAACAACTCGGTGTTATCCTCTTTGAAACACTTGGTCTACCGGTTGGAAAAAAGACAAAAACCGGCTACTCAACAGATGAAAAAGTACTGAGCTCTTTAAAAGAGAAACATGACATCATCCCTAAACTGTTAGAGTACCGTGAGGTCTACAAACTCTACTCTACCTACATAGAGCCGCTTTTAAAACTTGCTAATGAAAATGAGTTTCATCGCATACATACCTCGTTTGTGCAGACAGGAACGGCAACCGGTCGTCTGAGCTCAAAAAATCCAAATCTGCAAAATATTCCTACACGTACCCCTTTAGGCGCAAAAATCAGAGAGGCTTTTATAGCCGGAGAGGGTAAAAAACTTATTGGTATTGATTACTCTCAAATTGAACTGCGTCTGCTGGCACACTTCTCACAAGATACTGTTTTGGTTGATGCCTTTGCGCATGACAAAGATATTCACCTCCAAACTGCCATCATTCTTTTTGGCGAAGAAGAGGCACCGAGTAAAAGGAACATTGCAAAAACAGTAAACTTTGGACTACTTTATGGAATGGGACAGAAAAAGCTCTCAGACACCTTGGGCATTACAACAAAAGAGGCAAAAGAGATTATAGAGAAGTATTTTGAATCATTTCCAACTGTAAAGAGTTATTTTCGCTCCATCGTAGAGAGTTCAAAAGAGAAAGGCTACATCGAGACGCTTCTTGGTCGTAGACGATATTTTGACTATGAGAGAGCAACGCCTATGTACAGAGCAGCATACGAGCGAGAGTCGGTCAACTCCGTTTTTCAAGGCTCTGCAGCCGACCTTATCAAACTCTCTATGAATAAAATTCATACGCTCATTGAAGAAGAGTCTTTAGAAGCTGTTATGCTCTTGCAAATTCATGATGAACTTATTTTTGAAGTAGATGCGGACAAGGCAGATATGCTTGGTGAGAAGTTTAGAAATATCATGGAAGATATTATGCCGCTCAATATTCCTTTAAAAGCTTCACTTAATATTGGCGATAAATGGAGTCAGTTAAAATAAGTTAATTTATAATTAATCTTAAAAGGAATATAATGGTTTCTAAAGGATATGGAATGCTTTTAGAAACCTATCACTATACAGAAAAATGGGACAAAGCACTAAGTAGTGCATTAGATTCTAAAAATACACTTGTTATTGTCTTTGCTAGTGCAAATGTTGAACGCATTAAAACTCCTCTTTTAGAACTCTCAAACAGATTTAAAAACTCTATAATCATCGGTGCTTCTACAGCGGGTGAGATATATATGGATGAGCTTTTTGAGGACTCTTTTGTCGTTGCTGTGATGCAGTTTCAAAATACGCGCTTGCGAAACAGTATCTGCACTCTGATTTCAGCAGACAACTCCTATGATGATGGATTAGATATAGCAAATGATTTGCTTGCTGACGATTTAAAAGGTGTTTTTATTCTCTCAGACGGTCTCAATGCTAACGGCTCAAAATTGACAGAAGGATTATCTGCTGTTATTCCAAATAACATTCCTATTACAGGTGGATTGGCAGGAGATGGAGAGCGGTTCGAGCAGACTTGGATTTTGGTAGATAACAAGCCAATGACAGGGTTTGTGTGTGCTGTTGGTCTTTACGGTTCACATATTCATATTGCACATGCTTCAAAAGGTGGTTGGGACAAACTCGGAATTGAGAGAATTGTTACAAAAAGTAAAGATAATGTACTCTATAAACTTGATAAACAGCCTGCTCTTGAAATATATAAAAAATATCTTGGTGATAAAGCAGATGGTCTGCCTGCAACAGGATTGCTCTTTCCATTAGAGATAAGAGATGGTGCCGACTCTACAGAGAGTAAAGTTCGGACTATTTTAGCCGTCAATGAAAAAGATCAGTCCATCACTTTTGCGGGAGATATACCGGAAGGCTCGCATGTAACACTGATGAAAGCAAACTATAACCGCATTATAGACGGGGCAAGTGAAGCAGCAGAGAGTCTTCAATTAGATGCCTATAAAGATGAAGAGATACTCAGTCTTGCTATTAGCTGTGTAGGTAGAAGATTGGTACTTAAAAGTAGAGTAGAAGAGGAACTTGAAGCTATTTTGGATGTTATACCTCCAAAAGCAAAACAGATAGGCTTCTACTCATATGGAGAGATATCTCCTCTGGCTTCAGGAAAATGTGATTTACACAATCAAACAATGACTTTGACATTAATCTGGGAAAGTGATGCATAGACTGCTGAGAAGACAACTCAAAAAGATTGAGTACGATGATGGCAATCTAAGTGAAAAAAAGTTTCAAGATTTCTTAGAAATAATAGATAGAGCATATAAAGAGAGTGATGAAGACCGAGAATTTTTAGAACATACTTTAGAGGTCTCTTCTACAGAGATGCATGATCTTTATGAAGAGTTAGAGCGTAAATCAAAAACAAAATTGGCTCAGAGTGAAGCACGTTTTCGTGCTTTGGCACAGCATGACACACTTACGGGTATAGCAAATAGATTTGCACTGGAAGAAGATTTGAAGCGTCTTATCTCTCTGTCAAAACGTACAAAAAGTAAATTTGCTTTGCTCTTTTTTGATTTGGACCATTTTAAAAATATCAATGATAGTTTTGGGCATGATTTTGGAGATAAACTTTTGAAAGAGGTTGTTGCACGTGTAGCACCTAAGCTGCGTCAAGAAGATATTTTTGCCCGCTTGGGTGGAGATGAGTTTGTCATTGTATTGACCAATGTTGAGGAGACCAAACTTGCAGTTCTTTTAGAAAAGATCATTGCTCTCTTTCGGGAACAATGGAATGTAGAGGGGCATACTATAAGTATTTCTTCAAGTATTGGTGTTGTGTTATACCCAAAAGATGGCCGTAATGACGTGGAATTGCTTAAAAATGCAGATATAGCTATGTACAGAGCAAAAGAGTTGGGACGGGACAAGTTTAGCTTCTTTACGGAAGAGTTGAATGAAAAAATCATGTATGAGATGCAGCTTGAAGAGAGTATGTTTCAAGCTCTGCAAAATAATGAATTTGTACTTCATTATCAACCAAAAGTAGAAATAGAAAGTGGTAAGATTATTGGTGCAGAAGCACTTATACGATGGAATCATTCAGACTTTGGTTTCTTGTCTCCATCACATTTTATTGATTTAGCTGAAAGTAACGGGTATATAGTGAAAATTGGTGAATGGGTTATACAAGAAGCACAGAGAGCTATTAAAAGATTTAATGTTATTGATACCTCAAAACATCTGCATCTCTCTGTAAATGTATCACTAAAGCAGCTGCAGATTTCTGAGTTTTATGAGGTTGTTAAAAATGCACTTGAAGGAATTAACCCAGAACAGTTAATTTTAGAAATTACAGAGAGTGTTATGGCAGATGATATTGAATTTGCTTTGCACATGCTTCAAAAGATACAGAAACTTGGTGTAAAAATAAGTATGGATGATTTTGGAACAGGTTACTCCTCTTTGGCATACCTGACACAACTTCCTATTGATACCATAAAAATCGATAAAACTTTTGTTGACCAGATTCCACATGATGGAGAATCGGGGAAGACCTTAATAGATACAATCATAGCTATGGCAGATACTCTAGATAAATGCATTATCGCAGAAGGTGTAGAACATGAATATCAATGTAAATATATCCAAGCAAAAGGGTGTAAATATTACCAGGGTTATCTCTTTAGTAAACCGCTTGAAGAGGAACAATATCGGGCACTATTACAAAAAGAGTCATTCTGATTTTTTTGTTATTTTGTAGATAAAATTAAAGACTTCCGCAACAGCTTTGTACATCTCAGTAGGAACTTCTTTATCGAGTTCTACTTTTGAGAGCAGTTCTACTAAATCTTCATCTTTTTTTATTGGAATGTCATTTTTCTCTGCGAGTTCAATAATCTTTTGAGCGGTTTTGCCTTTTCCTTTGGCTGTGACTTTTGGTGCACTGTTTTTGGAATTGTCATACTCTAAGGCAATCACTTCTTTTTGTTTCATGCTTTGACCTCAAATCCGAGTTGTAAATCTTCTGCCGTTTCATAGGGTGCTGCACTCTTTGTCTCGTCAATAAAGCGTATCTCTTTTGGGTGTATGCCTACGTCAAAGAGAGACTTTTTTAACTCTGCGATGTTCTCTTGCAGTTTCTCTTTGAGTGCTGAACTTTCGCAGCTTATATTTATGCTGAGCTGATTTTTTTCAAAGAGTCCAAGGCGTAGTTTAAGCTCACCATACTCTTTAAGCTGCAGTTGAATATCACAAAAAAACTTTTTATTTTTGGTATTTTTAAGCTTTATATTTCCATCTTCAAGGGCATCAAAAGAGTAGGGAATATAGAGTGCTGAAGCATTTGAAAGGTGTGAAAGCAACTGATAATAGTCAATTTGTAAAGCCAACTTGTCTAATTTTGTCATAATCTCCTGTTTATGAGGAGCGGAACTGTTTTGCAGCTCTTGTGTTGTTTTATGTACAACAGCTTTTAAATCATTTGAGATGATGTTTTTGAGCTCTTTTTCAGATAGATTTAGAGGTTTGAGTTTGGATTCTAAAAATATGCCGGAGTTTTCAAGCTTGTTTTTAAGCGCTTTTTCATCCATATGCGTTATATTCTCAACTGCCTTTGAAAGAACTTCTTGCAGCTTTGTAGTTACAGGCAGTTTCTCTTTTTGCAAAATCTGTTGCAGCTCTTTAATCGTCGTTGTTACACTGCCGAGTGTTTTGAGTGTCGGATTGTTTTTGAGCTGTGCGATGAGTGCCTGGTTTTGTGTCTCATTTTGAGGTGTCTCTTTTAATATGGATGCAAGGAGCGAGCCCAAATCTTTTGACTTTGTGAGAATTTGTAAATCTTTTGGTGATATATCTTTTAAGACCTCACGCAGGGCTCTGTTTGTATTTGCCAAAACAATGTTTAAAGTTTTATCTGCTGCAGTGTTTAGATGTATCATAAGTAAAGTATAGCATTTTTTCTGTATAATTCTGAAAAAAACAGGGATGGAAATATGCAAACCGAAATTGAGCAGGCATTAGAGATTTGGCATAAACACTTTAGTGATGAAGCTAATCAATACTCAGAGTTTGAACCGTCGGACATTGAGTATTTTACAGGCTGTATGCTCTATAACCATTTTGCTTTTTCAAAGGCACATCACAATCTTAAAACGATGGATTTGAGCTATGACTTTTTATCTGCTTGTGGTGATGAGTATGAAGCGATTCAAGAGCTTGTAAACTCCATAACATTTGAGCGAGAAGAGGAAGCTTTGGCCTTTTTGCAAGACTTCATCGAACGCTCACGCAGCAAATATACAAAACCGGAACTCTATCTTCTCGACAGACTGAAGTATCATGTAGATACAATGGCAGAGCGTTATGAAAAAGATGTTGCCATAAAACACATTGAGTTTGAAAATCCTCTGCTAAAGAAGTAAGATGAAAAAGTACCTCATAACACCATCCCCTTCTTATCTGCAACTGCGAAAATATATGCCGGATTTTGCCCTTTTTCGTAATAAAGAGGATGTAAATTATGCCTTGCATGCAGAGGAGTTTGTAGAGATGTGCAAGCCGTTTAAAAATCTCAACTCTTTTGTGCATCAAGATTATAAATTGGCTGCTAAACTGGGTGCAAAGGGAGTCCATCTCACTTCGCAACAATTTGATGACATACCGCAGGCAAAAGAGCTTGGCTTAGAGGTCATTATAAGTACACATACCCATGATGAAGTACATATTGCTGAGGCGATGGGAGCAGATTATGTGACATATAGCCCAATTTTTGAGACACCAAATAAGGGTGAGCCAAAAGGTGTGGATGATCTGCGTGAGATTATCGGAATGACCGATATTGATGTTTTTGCACTTGGCGGCATCATTAGCGATGAAGAGGTCAATGCACTACAGGAGAGTGGTGCATACGGCTTTGCTTCTATTCGCTACTTTATCGTTTAATGCAGTAGTTTTCCGGCTAAATAACCGCTTGCAAAGCTCCACTGTAAATTGTAACCTCCACAAGGGCCGTCAAGATTCATAATCTCACCGCAAAAGTAAAGACCGTCGATGAGTTTGCTCTGCATGGTTTTTGGATTTATCTCTTTGAGTGTTATGCCGCCACGCGTTATCATGGCAAGACGAAAACCGTCATGTCCAATAACTGTGAGCGGTGTCCACGCAAGCAAAGAGATGAGCTTGTCTCTTTTTTTGCCTTCAAGCTTTTTATATTTTTCATTATAATCTATGCCTGCCAAGTGACACAGCTCTTTGGAAAGGGCTTCAGGAAGGAGAGTTTTTAGTAACTCCAAGGTGTTTTTTGCCTTCTCCTGCGTTTTTTTTAAATGCTGTCGAATCTCCTCCTCATTTTTTCCTTTTGTCAGATTGAGCAGCAGGGGAACTTCACTGTATTTTTTTAGCAGCGGTGTTACTTCTCTTGCAAAGTCAAGTACAACAGGGCCGCGTATGCCGCTGTTTGTGAAGATTAAATCTCCTTTTGCACGAAGATTTTTATGCTTTTTGAGTGCCACACGCAGCTCAACTTTTGCAATGGTATCGGCTCGGCAGTTTTTTATCCACTCCTCTTTTGTTTTAAGAGGCATCATGGCAGGGGAGAGTTCTGTGACCTTATGTCCAAGTTCACTAGCAAGATTGTAACCATCCCCTTCAGCACCTAAAACAGGGTATCCCATACCACCGGTTGCCACGATGACATTGGGAGCCAAGAAGCTTTTTCCCTCTGTCTTTACCCCGTCAATGTGTCTGCCTGTTGAGAGCAGACGGGTTACTTTTTGATTACAGTGTATTGTAACACCGAGTCGAAGCATTTCAGCCTCTAAGCCGGCAATGATTGTTGCAGAAGAGTGTGATGTTGGAAAGACTCGAAATCCGTCAGGAACGTGTGTCTCTATGCCTATCTCTTCTAAAAAAGAGATGAGTTTTAGATGGTCAAAGTCTCGTAAAGCATCTTGCATAAAGCGACCATTCTTTCCAAATTTTGCCATAAAATCTTCATTACAGAGGGTATTTGTCAGATTACATCTGCCACCGCCTGTCGCTTTGAGTTTGGAAGCAATTTTGGAGAGCTTTTCAAGAAGCAGTACTTTTTTCCCCTCACGTGAGGCGACTATTGCAGCTATGATGCCTGCAGCACCGCTTCCAATAACAATAAGATCATATTTGTCACTATTCATAAGGATATTCTACTATAATTTTATTTATGAAAACTTACTACGGTGATAGAGAAAAGTGTTACAGATGTTACAGACCGAAAAGCTCATGTATGTGCAGCTATTTTGCACACATAGATACAGAGACAAAGTTTGTCATTTTAATGCATCCAAAAGAGTTTAAGAAAGTCAAAAATAATACCGGACACTTTACACATCAAAGTCTTGATAATTCTGAGCTTTTTGTAGGCATAGACTTTACACACAACAGTCGAATTAATGAGATTATAGCGACACATCAGAGTTATATTCTTTACCCTTCAGACAATGCGCTAAATCTCACGCAGGAAAATCCTAAGAATAGTTCAAAACCGTTGGCAATTTTTTTGATAGACTCAACATGGGCATGCACAAAGAAGATGTTTAGAGAAAGTAAAAACCTGCAAAAATTGCAACATATGAGTTTTACAACAACAAAAACATCGCAGTACCAGATAAAAGAGCAACCGGATGCAGCATACCTTTCAACTATAGAATCAACGCTTGTTGTTCTTGAAGCATTGCATAATTATGGAATTGAATCAATTGAAGAAAAATCTTTGGAACTCTTTTTAGAGCCTTTTCATAAAATGATAGCGTATCAACAGAAACTTATAAATAATCCAAAAAGTAATGCTGTACGGTTTAAACGATATAAATAATCAACTTTCAACCATTTATAATGTAAATCATTTTATGATAGATAAGAATTTTATTATGAAGGAAATAGATGCAGTTCAATAAAATAATAGTGAGTAGTTTTGTCCTCGCAGGCAGTTTGTTTGCAGGTGTTCATCACTCTCATTGGGGATATACAGGACATAATGATCCTACACATTGGGGTGATATAGATCCTAAATATGCAGAGTGTAAGCTTGGTGGTTCACAATCTCCTATTAATATCACTAAAGAGATTACGGTTGCTACAAATGGTCTTGCTCCGATTAGTTTTCACTACACAACAGGAGCACTAGAAGTAATCAATAATGGGCATAGTGTACAAGTAAATATTAAGCCAGGTAGTTTCATCAAAATAGATGGCAAAGAGTTTGAACTCAAGCAGTTTCATTTTCATACACCGAGTGAAAATCAGATAGATGGTAAAAATTTTCCTCTTGAAGCGCACTTTGTGCATCAGGCAAAAGATGGAGCATTAGCTGTTGTAGCAGTAATGTTTCAAGATGGTAAAGAGAACCCTGTTATCAATAAAATATGGAAAAAAATGCCCAAAGAAGCTGGAGAAAAATCGGTTTGTGGTCTGTCTGCTGCTATGATAAATGAATTACTTCCTAAAGCAAAAGCATACTACAGATTTGACGGTTCATTGACAACTCCACCATGCTCAGAGGGTGTAAGATGGTTTGTACTTAAAGATTATTCAACTGTTTCTAAAGAAGAAGTAGAAGAGTTCTTACATACACTTCACCATCCGAACAATCGTCCAATACAACCTGTAAACGCAAGAAAGGTTCTACAGTAGTAGATAATAAGTAAGAGTTTAAAACTCTTATTTATTTTTAATTGATTTTACCCACTCTTCTGTGAGTTCTTGAAGTGCACCATTTGGAACTTCCATAAAACTTATTTCATAATGTTCTCCCATATCTGCTATACCGATACTTCTAGGACGAACAGCTAGCATTTTAGGGTTTGGAAGCATTTTTCCAAAACAAAAGACAAGATTTTTTCCTGCTTTAATATTTTCATCTAAAACATGCTCAGCAATTGATTGTGTATGAGCAAGATGGTCAAAAACAGCAATTTCTTTAGCGAAAGGGTGCGTTGTGATTTTTTCTTGTAGGTAAGCTATTATTTCATCTACATCTGTAAATGTCGTTTCCTCTTTTGTAATATCAACAGAATAGATTGTATATTTGTCCATTAAAACTGATTGTGTCATTAGTAAATTCCTTTTTAAATATTTTGTAGAATTATAGCTTATAATAGTTATAAATATAAAGAATATTTAAAATAATTTTATTCTTTAAGTTATTTATTAAACATAATAGAGCCAAGACGCACCATATTTGACCCACACTCAATGGCAAGTTCAAAATCTCCGCTCATACCCATAGAACAGATAGTAGCACCCTCTAACTGTGCATAAATTTTATGTGTTGTTTCAAAACTTTTTCTTACTATTTCTTTGTTATCTGCATGTGCGCCGATGCTCATTACACCTTTGAGTTGAATATTTGGACACTCTTGTTGTATTTGTTTATAAGTTTCTATTGCAACTTCTGGCATTACACCGTGTTTTGACTCCTCTTTTGCGGAGTTTATCTGCAGGAGAACATCAAGTGTCATATCTCTAGCAAGCAGTTTCTTTTGGAGCTCTTGTGCCAGTTCCAGAGAGTCAAGTGCTTGAAAAAGCGATGGATTAACAGTTAAAAGATTATTGATTTTGTTTTTTTGAAGATTGCCTATAAAGTGCCATTCAATTGGAAGGTCTTCGAGTGTTTTTGCTTTCTCACGCAGGTCTTGAACTTTGTTCTCTCCAAAAGCACGCTGCCCAATACGATAG
>JALVXQ010000283.1 GCA_027038255.1 Sulfurimonas sp.
TGTCAGTGCATTAAAAGTTGTTGATTTACCTACGTTTGGAAGTCCTACTAAGCCTATTGCTAATCCCATTTCATACCTTTATATAGACTTCTTGTATAAGATTGATGTGTCTCAGAGGGAAGAAAAAAAGATGAAATTGTGCAAAATCTTTTTTGAAGCGTAGCCGTAGCTACGGTGAGAAAAAGTTTTGTGCAAGTTCGTTTTTTTGATCCCTCCCTTTGGGCATTTTATAGAGAGCTTTACTCTGCGTTAGATAACCTTCACCATAGCTATGGCTATGCTGAAGAACATCTGCCTTGATTAAAACTCTCTATAAAATGCTGAGAAATATCAAGCTTATATAAGAAGTCTAGAAATTTTTTTGCAATTATATCTAAGTAAAATTAAAATTGGGCGTGATACAATACAGCCAAAAAGAGAAGGATGGGTATGAGTGTACTTTTAGAATTTGCAATATTTCCAACGAGTGACAACTGTCGTGAGGGTGCATCTGTTTCAAAACAGGTGGCAAAAATTATAGATGCCATTGATAAAAGTGGGGTTAAATATCAGCTTACACCAATGGGAACAGTAGTTGAGACAGATACGATGCGTGAGGCTTTAGATGTTATAGCATTGGCTTATGAACAGGTCAAAGAGTGTGAGCGAGTCTACTCTTCATTAAAGTTTGATATCCGACATAATTCTGAGAATAGAATGGCAAATAAGATAAAATCTGTTGAGTCCAATCTTCAAAGAGTCGTGATTAAATAAGCATCTAACAATTTTATATTATTTTTTTTTGTTTTGTGATATTTCCTTACTGTTTATGATATCCATGTAGCATTACAACTAGATTAGCTAATCACATTTTTGTAATAAGGAGAAGATATGAAAATAATTATATTTATAAGTGTTGCTTTTGCTGTTATCTATCTTAATGGATGTACAACTAAAAAAGCTCTGGAAAAACCTGCTCATAAAAAAGTACAAAAGGTACAAAAGCATAAAAAAGTATTACCAATCAAAAAAGAGATACATGATACGAATAAAGTGTATAAACAAGTGATTGAAAGTAATGTCGCGAGAAAAAAGAATATTGATAATGCAGAAAAAAAGTATGATGAACGAAAAAATCAGCTTTTAAAACAGTTGCAAGGAGTAAGAGATAAGTTGTCAAAAGATAAAAATGGCACAAAATATCTTAAAGAAAAAGAAAAAATTCTTGAAGAGCTTCAATTGGCTGAAAAAGAGTTAGAGAAGGTCAAGCAGAAAAATAAGATAGTTAATTTTACTGCACAAAAACAAGAAAAACAGACAAAATAAGGAGATATTATGAATAAAGTTATAATCATCAGCGTTTCACTATTTACTATCTTGATGACAGGTTGTGTGAGTAAAGGCACCTATAATGCTACGTTATCAGAGCTTTCTGAAACGAAGGGCTCATTGAATGAAGCTAAAGATAAAATTAGAGCACAAAGAGAAAAAATAGCAAACCAACAGATGGACATTGGGTCTAATAAAGCAGAGATAATTAAAACAAAATCAGAACTTGCAAAACTACAGGCAGATAAAAAAGCTTTAGAGGATGAGTATAGTGCAACACAAGCATTGCTGAATGCTTCGCAAAGCAAACTTCAAACCATGAGTCAGATTGAGGCTGAGACAAAAAAACGTAACGAAATATATGCACGTTTTGTCAATCAGCTTCAAAAGATGATTGATGCAGGGAAGCTTCGTGTGAGTATTGAAAAAGGTCGTATTGTTATCAATCTCCCTGATAATGTTCTTTTTGCTACAGGCCATGCAAATGTGAATGAAGAAGGTCAAAAAGTGCTTAAACAGATTGCAGGTGTACTTAAAGAGTTCAAAGAGAGAAGATTTCAAGTCGAAGGGCATACGGACAATGTACCGATTAAAAGCTCACGATATCCTAGTAATTGGGAACTTTCAAGCGCTAGAGCACTTCATGTTGTTCATTTAATGGTAGATGAAGGTGTTGATCCAAAAAACATTTCTGCTGCCGGCTATGGTGAGTTTCAACCGCGTGCGGATAATGATACTCCAGAAGGAAGAAAACTAAATCGTCGTATTGAGATTATTATGCTTCCTAATTTGGAAATTCTTTCAAATGAACTACCAAAAGTTATGAAATAATTTTTTTATTTCAGCATATGTCTAACATATGCTGAAAGTTTATTTTACGGTCTCGAATTCTTCTCTTACAATTTGTACCGCTTCAACCATATTTTTCAAACTTGGTTTTACCTCTTCGTATTTACGAGTTTTTAGTCCACAATCAGGGTTTATCCAAAGCTGCTCTTTTGGGAGAACTTCTAAGAGCGAATGAATTTGCTTGACAATCTCCTCAATTGATGGAATTCTTGGGCTGTGAATATCATAAACACCTGGTCCGACTTCTTGTTTGTATCCAACCTGTGCAAAGATTTTGAGGAGTTCATTGCCACTTCTTGCCGTCTCAATAGAGATGACATCCGCATCCATTGCTTCAATAGTAGCAATGATGTCATTAAACTCACTGTAACACATGTGTGTATGAATCTGCGTCTCTTTTCTTGCAGAACTTACCGAAATCTTAAAGTCTCTTACTGCAAAATCTTCATACTCTGACACTTTGGCAGCTCGTAGCGGATAGCCCTCTTTAAAAGCAGCTTCATCGACCTGTATCATTTTTATACCTGCGTTTTGCAAGTCATCTACTTCATCACAAATCGCCAAAGCTATCTGTTTACTGACATCCCCCCGGCTCATATCATCACGTACAAATGACCAGTTAAGAATCGTTACAGGCCCTGTAAGCATTCCTTTCATAATTTTATCTGTTTTGCTCTGTGCATAGGTAATCCAATCCACTGTCATAGGTTTTGGACGGCTAATATCTCCATAGATAAATGGAGGCTTGACACAGCGGCTTCCGTAGCTTTGCACCCAGCCATTTTGACTAAAACCGTACCCTTGGAGTTGTTCCCCAAAGTATTCAACCATATCGTTGCGTTCAGGTTCTCCGTGTACAAGTACTTCAATGCCGCACTCCTCTTGAAATGCTACACAATCATCAATGTAGTTTTTCATCTCCTGTGTGTAGGCTGCTTGCGTGAGATTGCCATTTTTAAACTCACGTCTTGCATGTCTGACTTGGGGAGTCTGTGGAAAAGAGCCTATGGTTGTTGTTGCTAAATCTTTATAGCCTAAGAGCTCTTTTTGGATTTTAATACGCTCCTCGTAAGCGCCATCACGTTCCAGTTTTGTAATGTTTTGTATACGCTCTTGCACTTTTTTATCATGAATGAGTGGTGAAGAGCTTCTACTTACATTTGCTTCTTGATTTGCTTCAAAGAGTGCTTTTTCTTCTGCATTTAAACTCTCTTTACCATCAAAGAATATTTTTGATATAAGTACAATTTCTTCGAGTTTTTCAACCCCATAACTGAGCCAATTTTTTATCTCGCTATTCATTTTTTCTTCATAACGAAGAGTAAAAGGAACATGTAACAATGAACACGAAGAGGAGACTAAAATATTCTCTTTTTTAACACTTTGAGCAATGCTGTTTAAGAGTGCAATTGTTGCGTTTATATCGTTTTTCCAGATGTTTCTTCCATCGACAACACCGGCAATGAGAACTTTGTTTGAAGCAGCGATGTCACTAAGACTTTCAAGGTTCTCTTCGCCATGATTAAAATCAAGTCCTAGTGCCCAAACAGGCGTGTTTACAAGGATTTTTGTGGCCTCTTTTGAGTGCTCAAAATAGCTTACAACCGCTATTTTAATATTAGATGATATGAGCGCTAATTTATCGTAAGTCGGCTTGATAAGACTCAACACTTTTGGCTCTAAATCTTTTACAAATATCGGCTCATCTATTTGGACTGTAACTGTGTCATCAAGCTCTGCTATCTCACGCAGCAACTCTTCATAAACAGGCAAAATTTTAGAGTAAAGCTCAAATGTATCACCTCTGTCTACTCTTTTTGAAAGAGCAAGAAAGCTTATAGGACCGATGATATTTATCTTCGTTTTTATACCGTGTGCTTTTGCCTCTTTGTACTCTTCTATAATTTTGTTTGCATTGAGTTTGTAACTATCTTCTAAAGAGAGCTCCGGAACGATGTAGTGGTAGTTTGTGTTGAACCATTTTGTCATCTCCATTGCTACTGCGTTTTGATTTCCTCTTGCCATTGCAAAGTAGAGTTCTTCGCCTTGAAGATCTTGGAATCTTTTTGGAACTGCTCCCAGTGTAACAGCCATATCGAGCATGTTGTCATAGAAGGAAAAATCGTTTGAACTAATCTGTTCTATGCCTGCATCTTTTTGGTACTCCCAGTGACGATGTTTAAGCTCACTTGCTACTTTTTGTACTTCACTAAAGTCACTTTTGTTAGCCCAGTAACTCTCAAGTGCCTTTTTTAATTCTCTCTGCTCTCCGATTCTTGGAAATCCGACTATATAGTTTTTTGACATTTCAATATCCTTTGTTTTTCGTCAGTTATGACATTAATATTTTGTTTATTTTTTATTTGTTGTGTTGATTAAAGGGATATTGAAAGAGGAGGGTGGACACCACTACGACGAAATGCGAAACAGACTGTATAGAATGGACATCTCGGAATGTAGTGGTTGAGTAAAATCATAAGTTTTGATTTTAGAGTAAAGAAGAGATGACAATGACATGGTTTTGAGCTGTTTATAAGTGCAAGCGCTGTTGCCGCAAAAAGTTCTTTTAATGCCATAAGTATCTCTCCTTCTTTAAAATTTTCGTAATTATATCACAATTATTTGAGTGATTTTAAAAACTGTGTCATAAAACGCACACCTGCACCTGTAGCACCATGCACATTCACATCCCAAGGCGTTTCTGTGTAAGCAGTTCCTGCAATGTCAAAATGCAGCCATTTCTCTTTGTTCTCATCTTTGATGAAGTTGTCTAAAAAGAGTCCTGCCGTAATAGCACCACCATAGGGTTTGTTGGAGATATTACAGATATCTGCTATTTCACTTTTAATCTGTTTTTTAAGATGCTTGTTAAATGGCAAACTCGCTGTCAGCTCACCGGCTGTACCCGCTGCTTTACTTAGGTTGTGTCGAAGTCTATTTGAGTGTCCCATGACGCCTGTAGTGTATTGACCAAGTGCAACCATACAGGCCCCTGTAAGTGTTGCAAAGTCAAAAAGATAGTCAGGATTTTTTACTTTGTCCTGCGCATAATCAAGTACATCTGCTAAAACCAAACGGCCTTCTGCATCGGTATTTCTCACTTCAATAGTATCTCCTTTGCGTGAGAGTAAAACATCATCGGGTTTGTAGGCATCACCACCTATCATATTTTCAACTGCACCGACAAAAGCGTGTACTTCGATGTCAAGTTTAAGTTCACTGACTGCTTTTATGATACCTAAAACGGCACAGGCACCTGCTTTGTCCATCTTCATTGTTACCATGGAAGTAGAAGGTTTGAGGCTGAGTCCGCCACTGTCATACGTAAGTCCTTTTCCTACAAGTGCAATGGTTTTTTTCACATTTTTAGGCTTGTAAGTGAGATGAATAAGTTTAGAACCGTGGCGTGAAGCGCGGCCAACAGCAAGCATCGCTTCACAACGCTCTTTTTTGAGTGCTTTTTCATTTAAGATATTACACTCGAGTTTATTTTCACGTGCCAGCTTTTTGGCGAGTTTTGCCAAAGTTTCCGGATGCATATCATCTGGTGCGGTGTTGACAATGTCTCGTGTAAAACAGGTTGCTTCAGAGATGATAAGCGCTTCTTCAAAGAGAGGGCTGAGCTCTTTTACATTTTCACAGCTTAGGTAGAGTGTTTTTATTTTTCTCTTTTTTGGTTTTGATTTATAGGTGTTAAATTCATACCCACCCAATACAAAGCCTTCGATGAGAGGACGAATATTTTCTTTGGTGACATCAACAGAGATTGATTTGTAGTGAAAGCCTTTTATTGCTTTTGCAATGCTGACCGCTGCTGTTTTGATATTTTCATCATCATGGTTGCTGACACCACAAAAAAGAAGTGATTTTCCATGCATTCCACAGAGTGTGTCCTGTTCTGCTGTAAAGCCTGCTTTTTTAAGGGTCTTTTTAAATTTTGCTTTTTCTAATCGTTCAGGGGTAATTATTTTGATTGTAAGATTCTCTTTTGTGACTAAAGTTTTTGCATCTATAAGTTCTATTTTCATTATCTGTTCCATTTAGTAATTTTATCTTTATAATAGTAGCAAAATATTAGAAACGAAACTTTTTTAATGGATAAAAAAATATTTTATGATAAAATCGTTTCCATGATAAATAAACAGATTCTAATAATAGAACTTAATGAACAAAATTTCAATGTACTTGATGCTGTTCTCTCTAAATCCGGCTACACATGCAAAGCTGTTTTAGATGTAGAAACATTTAAAGGTTTAGAGTTAAAAGCAGATGAATTTGATTTGATAATAGTTAACACACATGTGCATTATGTAGAAGTTGCTGATATTATGAGAATTGCCGAGTTTGATACAGCGCTGCAAATTCCTGTAATCTACATCGATAGTGCAAAAGAACACAGTAAAAAGCTGCTTGATGCATACTTTAGTGCCGGTATCTCAGACTATATTAAAAAACCTTTTGATTCTAAAGAGATTGTGGCACGGGTAGATTACCACTGTGGGCAACTCTATAAGTTGCGTGAGTATAAGCTCAGAGTTGATAAACTGGCAAACCTGGCTACAATAGACCAGCTGTCAAAATCAACTTCAAAAATGCATATGCAGGCAATCTTAAAACATCAAATCAACTACTTTAACAGATATAAAACAGACACAACGATTATATATTTAAGTCTTTTAAATATAGACAAACTCATAGGTACGTTTGGTCTTGCAAAGGGTGAAAAAGTCATCTCTCAATTTGCAAAGGCTTTGAAGTCTTCGATTCGTGAATCAGATGTGCTTGCACGTTGGGCAGGATCTGATTTTATAATTTTACTGACAAACACAAGTGTCTCTGCCTCAGAGTTCATCACAAAAAAATTAAAAACAGAGTTGGCAAGTGTGGAGGTGATGAAGGGAGTTAAACCTGAACTTGCATTTGGAATTACCGCTTTTGAAGAAGATGATGATGTGTATGAGGTTATAGAGAGAGCAAAATATGCTCTCTCAGAAGCGAAGAAACAGACTTATGGAAAAATCCATATAGTCTGAGTGTTTATTTAGTCAAAATGAAGCAGGTCTTTGGCCTGTATCATATCTTTATCTCCTCGACCTGAGAGATTTACAATGATGAGTTTATCTTTAATGTCTGATAGCTTTTTCAGGTATGCCACTGCGTGAGATGATTCAAATGCTGGAATGATTCCCTCTTTTTGACTCAGCCATACAAAAGCATCGAGTGCTTCTTGGTCTGTTATATAGTCATACTTCACATTTCCCATATCATTAT
>JALVXQ010000284.1 GCA_027038255.1 Sulfurimonas sp.
GACTAGAAGGTAAATTCTTTATAGACGGAGACTTTTTGGGTACTCAAATGAGTGATTATCTGCAAGAAAAAGATTTTGACATTCTCTATGTTTGTTCTCATGCAGATGATTATTTTGTCTCAGATGACTTAGCAATAGCACTTTTAGAGGATGTAGACTGTGATATGTTGGTTGCAAACTAAAAGTCTATCTTCCAGACTAGGTAAAAGTTTGGTCATTTAGATGGATATTACTACCTTTCTGCTAGGTATCACCGTTGTTACTGTCTTAATCTTTGACTTTACCAATGGTTTTCATGACTCTGCAGATATGGTAGCCACAGCCATAGCATCAAGAGCTATGAAAACATGGGTAGCTATTGCCATAGTCAGTATTTTTACTTTCCTTGGTCCACTGGTTGTAGGTTTAGCGGTGGCAGATACCATCGGTACCTTTGTCAATATGGAACAGGCAAAACTTATCGATGCACAGGCACTTGTCATTGCAGCGCTGTTGGCTGCAGTGACCTATAACCTTATCACATGGTGGTTTGGTCTCCCCTCCTCTTCATCCAATTCACTTGCCGGAGGATTGGTAGGAGCGGGACTCTATGTTGTGGGTACAGAACAGATTAACTGGGGGCTAGAGGCACTCTATCAAGGTCAACTCACAGGTGTGATGAAAGTCATCGCTGGTCTCTTTGTCTCCCCCTTTTTTGGTTTTATTGTTGGTTTTTTCATCATGAAGCTCATATTCTTTCTCTTTAAACGCTTTACCATTAAAATTCGTTCATTTTTTGTCATTTCTCAATACTTCTCTGTAGCATGGCTAGGTTTTTCACATGGTGCCAATGATGCACAAAAAGGTATGGCGATCATAGGTATGATGCTTTTGGCTTCACACCATACACAAACCTTTACCATCCCCTTATGGGTCATTATCATGTGTACTTCTGCTATCACTCTAGGTACGATGTTTGGAGGGTGGAGTATCATCAAAACTTTAGGCTTTGAACTCTACCATGTCAAACTCATTCACTCAGTTGCCAATCAACTAGGTGCTGCACTCATCAACACACTCGCAACTACCATTGGTGCCCCTACTTCAACCACACAAGTCGTAACAGCCACCCTACTGGGGAACGGTGCGGCAGAAAAACCTTCTCATGTGGCATGGGGACGTGCAGGACAAATTATATTGGGCTGGGTGGTGAATGTACCGGTATCCATGTGTTTTGGTGCGCTATATGCGTATTTACTTATTAAACTATTAGGAGCTCTTTCATGATTGTATCACTCATTAAAAAATATATTTTGCCCAAAGAGATAGACTTTCTCGCTGCACTAAACGAGCATGCTATGATTATTAAACAGATTACAGATGATTTACAAAAATGTTTTATAGAAGCCAATGAGAAGAGCTGTCAAGCTATCCTGCATGATCAGCATCAAGCCCAAGCTATCAGAGATAAGAACATGAAAAACCTCTTAAATGTTTTTATCACTCCTATAGACAGAGAGTCTATTTATCGTGTCATTACAGAACTTGACTGGATTGCTATCAGTATCAGACATTTTCTCATTGAAGCAAAATCATACCAAATACATAAAGAG
>JALVXQ010000285.1 GCA_027038255.1 Sulfurimonas sp.
TCTCTTAGTTTTTGTGTGTAATGAACGGGGAAAAAAATACTTTCAAAATCAAAAATAAATTTTAAATTAGCGGAAAAAATTAGTTTATGAAAACATATACACCAATCAAAAATAAAGAAACCAAAGTTTCCGACCTTTTTTATGAATATAAATTAGGTGCGAAACCGTTTCTAAAATGGGTTGGTGGAAAACGTCAATTATTAAGTCAATTTGAAGCTCTATATCCGATTGAATTAAAATTGAAAAAAATAAAAAAATATTACTAACCTTTTGTTGGTGGTGGAGCCGTTTTTTTTGATGTTGCACAAAATTATGAAGTAGAAAATGCTTTTTTGTATGACATTAACGACGAATTAATTTTGGCTTATAAAGTAATTCAAAGAGATGTATTCAAACTTATTGAATTTTTATATAGATATGAAAAACAATATAAAAAACTTAATGAAGAAAAGCGGAAAGAATACTATTATGAGTTAAGAGAAAACTACAATTTGCAAAGATTTAATATTGATTATAATAAATATTCTGAAAATTGGATACCCAGAGTTGCTCAAACAATATTTTTAAACAAAACTTGTTTTAACGGACTTTTCAGATTTAATTCAAAAGGTGGTTTTAACTCACCAATGGGACGCTACAAAAATCCAAAAATTTTAGATGAACCTAATTTGTTGAATGTCTCAAAACTTCTTGAAATTGCGACAATCAAAAAGGCAGATTTTAAGGAAGTAAAAAATGATATTAAAAATAACTCTTTTGTATATTTTGATCCGCCATACAGACCAATCAGCAAGACTTCAAGTTTTACATCATATAGCAAATTTAATTTTCTAGATGATGAACAGTTACAACTTGCAAGTCTATTTTATGAACTAGATCAACAAGGACATAAATTAATGTTAAGTAATTCAGATCCAAAAAATACGGATCCTGATGATGACTTTTTTGAAACAATTTATGCAAATTATAATATTATAAGAGTTGATGCTAAAAGGTCTATTAATTCAAATGCTAACAAAAGAAATTCTATCAAAGAAATAGTCGTAACAAATTATTAATATGGCAAAAGGACGAAGTGCAAATATTACAGGAAATCAACTTGAAGTTGCTGTTCAAACGGTTCTTTCAAATAAGGGTTTTGAAATTGAAATGTATCGTAAATGGGAAAAAAATCCTGAAAAATATGGAAAAGAATTACTATTAAAAAATGTTCCTTTTGAAACAATATATGGTCACAAAGGAAACACCGAATTTTTGTTAATTTCAGACAAATACGACTTACGAATACGAATTGAATGTAAATGGCAGCAAAGTGCAGGATCAGTAGATGAAAAATTACCTTATTTGTATTTAAACACTATTGAAGCAATGCCAGAAAAGGATATTATGATTTTAATTGACGGAGACGGTTTTAAAAAAGGCGCAAAGATTTGGTTAAGAAATGCAGCAAAAGAAAAATTATACACTAATGAGACAAATAATGATACAAATGTTATGGTTTTCTCATTGGCAGAATTTTTTACGTGGGCTAATAAAACATTTGATAAATAAAAACACTACACACAACACTATATATAGCGCATAGCGGGGT
>JALVXQ010000286.1 GCA_027038255.1 Sulfurimonas sp.
CAAAGAGTTTTGCTTCGGTATGAACATCGAGTGCAGAGGTGGACTCATCGAAGATGGCAATGCTTGGGTTGGCGATAATCATACGTGCAATACTGAGGCGCTGTCTCTGCCCTCCGGAGAGTCGGATGCCGTGATGCCCTACAATAGTGTCGAGTTTTTCAGGCACATTTTCTATCATTTCGGTGAGTTGCGCAATTTCAAGGGCTTTGTAAAGAGCAGCATCATCGGCATCTGTCTCCCCCATTGTAATGTTAAAACGAAGTGTCTCATTAAACATGATGGGCATCTGAAGTACAAGAAATATCTTCTCACGCAGGGAGTGTTTATCCAGATTTTCAACGGCAGTTCCATTGTAGAGAAGCTCCCCTGATTTTTTTTCATAAAAACCGGAAATAATCTGTGCTAATGTTGTCTTTCCGCTGCCGCTTGCTCCGATAAGCGCGATTTTAGAACCGTAAGGCACAGAAAAACTAATGTTTTTTAGAATCTCTTTCTCACTGCTGGCATAAGAGAATGAAAGCTTGTCAATCATGATGTCCAGAGGCGCGCCCTGGAGTCTTTCATGACCATTGGCTTCGCGTTTGAGCATTAAGACTTTGTTAATGCGTCCAAGAGCCGCTTTGGCAGAAGCGTAACTGTACTGCATAGAGAGGATGTCCTGCACCGGTGTCATGATAAACCAGATATAGCCAAACATCGCAAACATCATACCGATGCTCAGATCACTGTAGGCAACAAGCAAAAGTCCTGTCGCACGTATAAGTTCAAAGACACAGAGAAAGATGGTGTAGGAGAGTTTTTCATAGGCAACACTTTTAAAACTAAAGGCATTGGAGGTCTGTTTGATTTTTTTTGCCTGCTTGATGGCTTTTTGAAAAAAGTACTCCTCTTTGTTGCTCGCTTTTATCTGTCCAAAAAGCTCTAAGGTCTCGCCGACATCTTCTTGAAACTCTGCGATGGATTGATTCTCCTGGCGTTTGAGTTCCCCTACGCGTACAGACATTTTTTTACTTACAAACATGATGAGCGGCTGCACAAAAAGGATTAATATGCCCAAAATCGGATCAATAGCAATCATGACAATACCAACGGCAACAAGGGTTAAAACAGAAGCGACAAAACGGCTTGCAGAGTTCATAATGAACGCATCGAGTGTGTCTACATCTGTAATAAGATTGGCGGTAATTGCGCCGCTTCCAACTGTTTCATACTCATTCATAGAGGTGTACTGCAGATGCGTGAGCAGGTGGCGGCGTATCATAAAAGTCACATATTTTGAGATGGCAGTAAAGATTTTTGTTGTTACAACCCCTAAAAAGTAGTATAAAAAACGTAAAAAGATAACAGCCACAGCCACAAGTGCGATGTAGTAAAATGCAGAACCGCTTCCAAAAAGTTTGTTAATGGCAGGAACAATGTAATGTGGCTTATGCAGCAGTACTTCATCGACCATGACGGGAAGCATCAAAGGCACAGGAATACTTACAATGATAGCAAGCAGCGTGATAATCTGCCCATAGATGAAAGCTCTTTTTTTATGCAGGGCAAGTTTGAAAATTGTTTTTATATCTATGGTTCTGTTTTTCATAGTGCAATTATATCGGATAAGCACAAATATGGTCAGTTTTGAAAATATAAAGAAATTAGATATAATTTTAACTTAAAAATATAATAAGGTGGGATTATGAAAAATATATTTGTACTCTTCTTGGCAACACTTCTTGGAAGTGCACTTTTAAGTGCTAAAAGTGTTGAGCATAAAAAAGTTAAAAAAGAGAATCTCAAAGAAAAACATCTCAAAGAGCAGATGCAGAGAGAAAAAAAGTTTGCTAAAGAACAGAAGTTTTACCAGGGCAAGGAGTATGACCTCTCGGCTCAAAAGGTTGATCCGAAAGATTTAGATTCCATTCCCATCATTGAGCCTGAAAATGATTTTGATATGTCAGATGTCTATCGGGATGATATTTAACTCTCTCGTGCAACCATAGCTAGAACAGCTTTTTCAACACGTGCTAGTGTCTCATCGCGTCCAAGAATAGACATAACGACATCAAGACCTGGACCACTCATTTTTCCAAGCAGAGCTACGCGCAGTGGATTACCGATTTTTCCAAAGCCAATTTCCATCTCTGTAACGACTTTTTCCATCACATGATGATAATCATTGGGCAGGTGAAGTTCTTGTGCCGCTTCAAGTCTGTTGGCAAAAGTTTCGAGTACTTCGATTGCATTGCCTTTAAATGCTTTTTTGACAGCTTTTTCATCATAAGCAGTCGGAGTAATGATAATCTCATTGATAAGTTCGGCAAGCTCTTTGAGTGTTTTTGCACGCTCTTTGAGTGTATCTAAGATAATCTCTCTTTTATCATGGGAACTCAGTACGACGCCAAACTCACTTAAAAGCTCTGTCAATTGCTCATTTGAGCTGTTTTTGATGTAGTGGGCGTTGAGCCAGTCGAGCTTTTCCGTGTTATAGATGGAAGCAGACTTGTTGATGTCTTTTGGATTGAAAAGCCCTTTCATCTCATCCATCGAGAAAATTTCCTGATCGCCGTGACTCCAGCCAAGACGCACTAAAAAGTTCAGCAGGGCTTCAGGGAGGTAGCCCATCTCTTTATATGCCATAACATCTGTCGCACCGTCACGTTTTGAGAGTTTTTTCCCTTGTTGGTTGTGAATCATCGGCACATGGTAAAATGTAGGAACATTAAATCCGAGCGCTTTATAAACTACTATCTGTTTTGGTGTGTTTGAGAGGTGATCATCCCCGCGGATGACTTCATTAATACCCATCAGAGCATCATCAATGGCAACAACAAAGTTATATGTCGGACTGCCGTCAGCTCTTGCAATGACAAAATCATCCAAAATATCTTCAGCTTGAAAGACGACATCGCCTTTGACCCCGTCATGCACAACAATCTCTCCTGTTAATGGCGCTTTAATGCGGATAACCGGTTCTACACCCTCAGGTGGTGTTCCCTCAAAATCACGGTATTTTCCATCATACTTTGTACGCTCTTTATTTGCCATTTGTTGCTCACGCAGGGCATCAAGCTCTTCTCTTGACATGTAGCATTTGTAGGCTTTGCCCTCATCTAAAAGTTGCTGCAGATATTTTGCATAGATAGCATCACGTTTGCTTTGGTAGGTAATCTCACCGTCAGCTTCAAGACCAAGCCACTCAAAAGCTTTTAAAATCGCTTCTGTAGCCTCCTCAGAGTTTCTTTTTTTGTCAGTATCTTCGATGCGAAGAACAAACTTTCCGTTGTTTTTTCTTGCCCAGAGGTAAGAGAAGAGTGCAGTGCGAAGACCGCCGATATGTAGGTACCCTGTAGGTGATGGAGCGAAACGTGTGACAACCATGATGAGCCTTTATTCTGTTTTTAGTTTTTATTACTTCTTACATAGGCTTAGTGTGAGGCTCAGAGCGCAGTAAGGATTTGTCCTCTAAGCTAAGCTTATGTAAGAAGTTTCGTGTAATTTTAGGCAATTGTTGGTTAAAGGTTGGTAAAATACAGAGCAATAAATAATTAATATGTATAAATGGATGCAAATGAATAAAATAATTTTAGCTCTTTTACTGGCGGCAACTCTTGAGGCCAAAGTCTATGACGGTGTAGCCATCGTTGTGGGAAATAAAGCAATAACACTTTTAGATGTCAAAAAAGAGATGAAAACAGATAAGGTCGATGCGAAAAAAGCGGTAGATATTTTGATTCGTAAAAAGCTTGAAAGCATGGAGATAAAAAAGAGAAATATCTCTGTAACATCTTCAGAAGTTTATGATGACATTAAGAAAATGGCAGAGCGCAACAAAATGAGCATTAATGATTTTTATGATGCTGTGCGTGAGTCTAATGGGCTCTCATCCGAAGAACTTAAAGCAAAAATAAAACAAAAATTGCTTTCCCAAAAACTCTACAATGCCATTGCTATGTCTTCGATGGATGAACCGGGCGAGGAAGAGATAAAAGATTATTATGAGCTGCACAAAAATGATTTGAAGCATCCTGCCTCTTTTTCCGTTGTTATATATGAGTCTAAAGATAAAAATCTTATGAAAGAAAAAGTAGACAACCCTATGTTTTACTCTCCGCAAATCGCGAGTAATGAGCAGGTACTTCCCTACGCAAGAATCTCACCGGAGCTGGCATCACTGCTGAGTAAAACAAAAGTAGGGCACTTTACGCCGGTTGTTCCAAACGGAAAAGGCGGATTTATGAGTTTTTACATCAAGTCAGTAGAATCTGCAAAAGATGCAGGGCTTGAGAGTGTACGTCCGCAAATTATAAATGCCATTATGGGTGAAAAACGTGAAGCTGTGTTGAGTGATTATTTTGCCCGTCTGCGTGACAATGCAGATATCAATATTATCAGAATGCCAAAGTAGTCAAGCGGTATGGTAAGTGACAAGATTTTTATTAACATTGCCAGTGAGATTGCTTCGGCTTCAAAATGTGTCTCCAAGCAGGTTGGTGCCGTCATCGTTAAAGATGGACGTATTCTCTCGACAGGCTATAACGGTACACCGGCAGGCTATATAAACTGCTGTGAACACTGGAATGATGAGTATACACCGGAGCATCATGAGTGGAGCAAAACCTATGAGATTCATGCAGAGATGAATGCCATCATTTGGGCGGCTCGTAAGGGTATTTCCATCGAAGATGCTACAATTTATGTGACTTTGGAGCCCTGTAGCGAGTGCAGTAAAAATCTCATCGCTTCAGGTATTAAGCGCATTGTCTACTTAAAAGAGTATGAACATACCCACTCCGCAGTTGTCTCGAAGTTTTTAAAAGACAATGGCGTGAGCATAGAAAAATTCGAGTTCTAAGCCTTTAAAAAGTCACTTACTTTCTCAGGCGGTCGGGCAATAATAGCTTTGTCGCCTTTGATGATAATAGGACGCTCAATGAGTTTTGGATGCTCTACCATCGCTTCGATGAGTTTCTCTTCATCTGTTTCATCTTTTAAACCAAGCTCTTTATAAATCGCCTCTTTTGTACGCATCAACTCACGTGCCGAAGCAAATCCAAGCATCTTTAAAAGTTCTTTGATTCTCTTTTTGTCGGGGCTTTCTTCCAAATATTTTATAATATCTTTTTGCACGCCACTTTCATCTAAAAATGAAAGCGCCTGACGTGATTTCGAGCATCTCGGATTGTGCCAAATTTGTACTTTTTGCATATTTGTTTCCTTGTTATATATTCTAAGTAATGATTATGAAATTAACTTGTAAAATTATACCTAAGATAGAGATTTTTTTACAGTTGTGTTGATTGATTAACTATGAAAAATTAAGGGCACCTCTAAAAACCCTAGTAACTCTCAGAGGGAAGAAAAAAAGATGAGATTGTGTAAAATCTTTTTCTTAGCGTAGCCATAGCTACGGTGAGTAAAAGTTTTATGCAAGATTGCTTTTTTTATCCCTCCCTTCGGGCTATACAGAGGAGTCCATACTCAGCGTTATCCTTTCTTACCTTAGCTATGGCTAGGGCTTCAAAAGGCTGCCTTGATTGTGAACTCCTCTGAAAAGCTGAGAGTCACTAGGGTTTTTAGAGGTGCCCTTAAAATATCTTCTGAAAAACCATAATGAGTGCCAGATGTTGTGGACTAATACAAAATATTGACAAAAGGCACACAAAGTGCTACAATTTTATATGATTACATATAATTGGAACAATGAAAAGAATCTTCTTTTGAAAAAAGAACGCAACTTTAGTTTTGAGCAAATTGTTTTGCATATTGAAAATGGTGATCTGCTCGATATACTCAATCACCCAAACAAAGAAAAGTTTGCTCATCAAAAAATCTTAATTATCAAAATAGAAGAGTACGTTATAGCAGTGCCTTTTGTAGAAAATGGTAATGAAAGATTTTTAAAAACCATCATTCCAAGTCGTAAATTAACTAAACAATATTTAGGAGCACCAAAATGAAAAAGTTTATTTTAGAAGATGAAGAGATGGAACTTTTAGATTCACTTGAATCTAATGAATGGAAATCCGTAGAAAATCTAAAAGATGAAATAGCTTCTCATCAAACAATTGCAAGAAACACACTTAAAAAAGACAAAAGAGTTAATCTTCGTATCTCATCTAAAGATTTAGAAGATATTAAAGCGTATGCAGTAGAAGAAGGACTTCCTTATCAAACACTTATGTCAAGTGTACTTCATAAGTTCATCAGTGGTAGACTTGTAGATAGACAAGCATGATAATAAGATATAGTACAATAAGTAGCTTACAGTGACGTATTATACTCAGTCGTTATGAGTATTAAGGAGCAACATGCATAACTTTAGAATTGCTGTTGGGAACAGCTTAAAAGACAAGCTTTGTGAGCATGGCTTTTTTTTACAACAAATCACTGATATTTCAAAACTAATTGAGCGTAAACACTTATTGCAGGATTATCCTATAAATACTGAGTTAGACAAATTAAACTTCTTCTTCAGTGCTTATTTAAATACAATTCAATCTTTGAAGGATGGATTCAAAACTGCGACAGGCAAAAATATTTCTTGGAATAAACTTTCACCAACTTACGGAGATTTCATCTTCTATTGCAGAAATGCTGCAACACATGATGGATGCCATTTAATTAACTCTGGCAAAGAGACTAAGCACTATATTGTAGGGCCATTACGACGTATTGATGGTCATAACAGAGTAGTTGAATTTAAGCCACCTAAACAAGATATTCTTACTTTGTGTTGTAATATTACAGAAGAAGTGTTGGTAAGTTTATATGATTTTCTGAATGAAGAAGGTCAAAAAATTCCTTTTTCGAAAGAAGCTGATTTAAACAAATCAATTGAAGAATCGATTGACAGTGATCTTATTCCCCAAGAAATTAAAAATCTCATTAAAGCTAATCAGAATGAAATAGCGGCATCCTTTAAAGGTTTGGAAATAAATGTCATACAACAAACATTGAATGCAATTGCATCGGTAGAGGTAATTGTAGCTAATGCCCGTATACAACATTAAGGACATAAAAAAATGAAATTAGGAAATGTAGTCCCTTGGGGACGAAATCTTGAAGAATATAAAAATATGTTCTGGTATTAACTTCTCTTTTATACTATAATAATCGATACAATTTCAGAGAAAGGCAGATATCATGAAAGCCAATCGCTACAGTAAACTAACGGAATTTGCGAAAGAGCTCCTAAATAAACGCTCTTTGGAAGAGGGAATTCCGCTCATTGCAAAGTATGTAAAAGATGTTGTTGGTGCACAAAGATGCTCTATATTTATTTATGATAATCTCAAACACGAACTCTGGACAACTTTGGCAGATGGTGTAGATAAGATAATTTTACCGGCAAATAAAGGTTTGGTTAGTTATACTATAAAAATTAAAAAACCAGTCATTGCAAATGATGCCTAT
>JALVXQ010000287.1 GCA_027038255.1 Sulfurimonas sp.
GTATAAATCGCTCTGCCTCCTAGAGCATTTGCAGTTACAGCGGCTATCAAGGAAGTGATTAGTAGTGGCATTAAGAGATTAAAGCCTCCTGTCATCTCTGCAACGAGTATAATACCTACTATCGGGGCTCTCACAGTAGCACTAAAAAGTGCACTCATACCGACAACGGCAAACACCAAAGGCTCTACATGTAGAGATGGTACTAAATCATTGGCTATCGTTCCAAAAGATATTCCAAAAAGTGTACCAAGTGCAAGCATCGGTGCAAATATACCACCTGGTGCACCTGTTCCATAAGAGACCATTGTGGTCAAAAATCTAACTACGAAAAGAATTATCAGAGCCCTTAGAGCCAAACCCCCGTTCAATGCAGCGTGGATCACTTTATACCCTTCACCTACACTATCTGGGTAAGCATAGAGGAGTAATCCTATACAAGCGCCTATGAAGAGTATCAAAATATTAAATTTCCAACCACTGATTTGTGATGTTTTTGTTGTAAAATAGACTAAATATTTGTTAAAAATAAAGCCCAATATTCCAAACAAAATGCCAAGAATAAAAAATATCCATAACTCATACACGCTTGGAACGATAATAGAACCTACGGGAATCAAAATTTTATTTCCGATTAGCAAATGAAGAGTTATGATACTCACAACACATGCGGTTGCTACACTTTTAACAGTAACATAGGCGTATTTTATCTCTTCACGCATCTCTTCAAAAACAAACAACATACCAGCCAATGGGGCATTAAAAGTAGTAGCCAATCCAGCTCCAGCTCCAGCTGCTATAAGTATATCGAGATGCTTTCTATCGAGTGAAAAAAATCTTGATATCAGGTGTCCCAAAGCACCTCCTATTTGCACCGAAGGACCTTCTCTACCCATAGACATGCTAGCACCCAAAGAGAGCAAGCCTCCAAAAAATTTTACTATTATAATTCTAAGGCTATTCATCTCCATCTTATCTCCGACAACACCTTCGATATCCTGAATACCACTTCCTGCGGCATCAGGAGCATATCTGTTTACAATATACACTGAAACAAAAACCATGATAGAGGTTACAAACATATATGCTAAATATCTAGAATTTTGCCAAGGCCAAATCTTGTCTATAATATGAGATTTATTTGCCAATATCCAATCAATCGACACATGAAATAGTGACACCACTAAACCGACGCTTATGCCAATCACAACCGATAAAAACAGTACTAAAAAAAACTCATATCTTTTCTTTTTCACTTTGTCCACCAAATATTTTATACTTTGTCATAAAGTTGTCCCAATAAGTGCCTGATTATGCCACAAACTATATTAAACTACAACAAAACTATTTTTTAAAAAGTGACCTTAAAAATTGCTCCATTATCACAATTACTAGCTACAATCTTACCGGCGTTATTTTTTTCTACTATTATTTTTGTCATATATAGCCCTATACCTGTTCCGCTTGTTGCATGTTTGGTGCTGAAATATGGCTCGAAGATTTTTTCTATCGGGTCTGTTTTGATACCTCCTGCATTGTCTCTTACTTCTATGATATGGCTTTTTTCATCGTTATAAGAA
>JALVXQ010000288.1 GCA_027038255.1 Sulfurimonas sp.
CAGATTTGACATAAAGGCGATAATCGCCTATAATATCTTTATAATAACGAGGTGATGCAATGACACAACAACAAATAAGTAAACTCTTAGATGTACCAGACAGAACACTTAGAGACTGGAAGAAAAATAGACATAGACTCTATAATCTTTTAGAGTCTTTAGAGTACAGTGATGCAAAAGAAAAAATCGGTGCAGTTGATCTTAATGATGTTATTGTCTTTGACCCACACTATTACTCTCGTAATTTTTTTTGGCAAACAAATGAAAAAAGTGAACAAAAAGTATATGCTGTTATCTCAAACTATCTCTCAACATTGAATAAACAGGACATAAAAAATCTATGCGAACAGTTTGGTAAAAACCTTGTGAGAAGTGTTTTAAAAGAGAAGTATAAAAAAATGTATGCACAAGGCTTCATAGCAACTAATGGTATGGATATTCCTCTTAGTGGTAGATATGAGCATAATAAGATGTATAAGCAGCTCCTAGGTATGATAAATGACTGCTAATGTAAAACGAGTATTACAAAAGATTTATAACAACGAAATATTTAACGATGAGCTGTACTTCACTGGAGGTACAGCTCTCGCATATTATCTAAATCACCGTATATCAGAAGATATAGACATCGTTTCCTCTTCAAAACTCAATCATATAGCGATAATCTCTCAAATGAATGTACTAGGAGCTACGAAAATAAAAGATGAGCATGAAACTGCACTTAGGATGGCTGGACTCTTTCCTGATGAGTATATGATAAAGTTTGTACTTGATGATGTAAAGGTAGAGTTTTTCCAAGCTAATAGACCAATTCAAAAAGAGATACTCTCAAATGTTAGTTTTAGTAATTTTGAAAATTCAAAACTAAAAATACTTGATGTAAAATCAGTTGCTAAACTAAAAATCATAGCACTAATTATGAGAGATAAATCACGAGACTTATTTGATTTTGGAGCTATCTTAGAACATGATATTCTTGGCGAAGATGAGATAATAGAATTATTCTCAAAAGTAGATGATAAATTAAACTCACTTGAGAGTATCATAAACTTTATAAAGGGTAAAACAGAATCGAATGATGATGAAGCAGTGTATCTAAGTGAAACAGAGAGAGTAGATTTGAGTTTTAAAGCAATTCAAAACAAAATAATTGGACTTTTGAGTAAATTGAAAAAATAAAATGACTGATAAACAAGAACCGATTTTAACTATACTAAATAGAAATATTGCAAAGAATCAACATTAAATTAAAAAGCTATATCGATCTTTATCAAATTGGTCTACAAGATTTAGATTATCAAAAATATACTAATCATTGGGAAAGAGTGTAAATAATTAATTATCTGAAAGTGCTTAATTTATGAGTTTGTATATGTTGTGGATGGGGTAGAGGGATTCGAACCCCCGAATATCGGCACCAAAAGCCGAGGCCTTACCGCTTGGCGATACCCCAATATTTTAGTAGTTTTAAAATTAAAATTGGTTGCGGAAGCAAGATTTGAACTTGCGACCTTCGGGTTATGAGCCCGACGAGCTACCGAACTGCTCTATTCCGCGATGTTTAAACA
>JALVXQ010000289.1 GCA_027038255.1 Sulfurimonas sp.
GCAGATAAAGCCTTTGACAAAGTTGTAGATGAGAAAAAAATCTCAGATAAAGACCTAGAGTTTAACAGAGAAAAGTAGTATAATTCGCAAAAAGATTTTATGAAGGATGAATAATGGCAAGAAGTGAAGTGTGTGAACTGTGCGGTAGTGATGAAGGTGTGGAGTTAATCGAACTTCCTGTAAGTGACGGGAGTGAAGAGCAGAGCGTTTATGTTTGTACTAACTGTAAGAGCCAAATAGAGAGCGGTGAGCTTGATGAGACACATTTTAACTGCCTTAATGACGCTATGTGGAGTGAAACACCCGCTGTTAAAGTAATGGCATATATCTTATGGAACAAACTTGGACGCAGTGATATGCTCGATATGATGTACCTTGAAGAAGATGAGCAAAAACTGGCAGATGCAGCCATCAATGCAGAAGCGAACAAAGTTGTTTTTCGTGATGCAAACGGTGTCGAACTTCACGCCGGTGACTCCATCGTAATTCTAAAAGACCTTGATGTAAAAGGTGCCGGCTTTACTGCAAAACGCGGGACAACAGTGACACGCATTGCGCTTCCAAATGATATGGACGATCATGTTGAAGGTCGTGTGAACGGTACAAAGATCTACCTTAAAACTGAGTTCATTAAAAAAGCCTAATGCAACTCTTTGAGCGCTTCTACGCGATAGATGATGATTTTCGCAATCCCTATGCGCGTGACAGAGATAGAATCATCCACTCAGGATCTTTTAGAAAGCTTGAGTATAAGACGCAGGTTTTTTTAAATCACGAGGGTGATTTTTTTCGTACGCGCCTCACGCACTCCATAGAAGTTTCTCAGATTGCCCGCTCCATTACAAATCAGCTCACTCTTAATGAATCACTGGCTGAAGCGATAGCTTTAGCGCATGACCTCGGGCACACGCCTTTTGGACATGTCGGCGGCGATACCCTGGATGAGTGTCTCAAAGCAGATGGCTTTGTTAATGGCTTTGAGCATAATTTTCAAAGTTTTCGCGTTGTGACAAAACTGGAGAAACGCTACAAAAATTTTGATGGGCTCAACCTCACATATGCCACTTTAGAGGGTATACTCAAGCACTCTTACCCTTATAAAAAACCATTTTTACCCAAAATAATAGATGAACAGTTCGACCTTGAAAAACACCCTTCTTATGAAGCGATGGTTGTGGATCGTGCTGATGAGATAGCCTACATGAGTCATGATATAGACGATGGGGTAAACTCAGGACTCATAAGTTTTGAAGACCTCAAGTCAAGTGAACTGGCGCAGGAGATTTTAGAAAAAGTAGCGGCAGAAGGTGTGACAGATGAGAATGACGAGATGTTTCGCTACCGTTTTAGCTCCCATCTCATTAACCATTTAGTCTATTCTCTTTTGAGATATTCTAAAAAACGTGTAGAAGATAAAGAGTCGATGCCCATTGGTTTTGAAAAAGAGCTGGAGACGCAAATAAAGAAGCTTAAGAAACTGCTTTTTAACAAGATGTATCAGCATAAAAATATTGTTAGACGTATGTATGCAGGAAAACAAGCTGTTAGAGGTCTCTACAAAGGTTTGATGGAGGAAGAAAAGATGCTTCCGGGATTTTATTATAAACAGCTCGGCAGTCGAGAAAAGCACCGTGTTGTCGCTGATTATATCGCTAGTATGAGTGACCGCTATGCCCTGAATTTTCACAATGAAATGTATGGAAAGCTCTAGTTTGCTGCGTTATCTCTTTTTATTTTTTCTCTTCTGCGCATCTCTTTTGGCCGCTGATGCAAGTCAAGAGAACAACACTACGCTTGTTGATGAGAGTAAGCTTATAAAAGTAGAAGATACCTCAGGGCTAACAGAAGATGAAGTACGTCAGGTTGCTAAAAAGATAGACAAACAAGAGATAAAAAAACTGCGATGGGAAGAGCTCTCCCCGACACCTATCAAGAGTGACTGGGTCGAGACAAAGTCTGGAGAGTGGTTTCGCGGAAAAATCAAAGGCTTATATGATGATAAACTGGAGTTTGACAGTGATGAGATAGGTGTATATGTTTTTGATTTTGATGATATTAAAACAATAAAAAGTTATGAGATTATCAGTGTCAACATAGAAAATATAGCCTCAATAGCAGGAGTTCTACGCCTTAACGGAAATAAAGTCACAATCATTCAAGGTGAACACAAGTATGAATTTTTAAAGTCAAAAGTTGTCTCGTTTGCACCGGATGCACAACTCGAGAGAAATTTCTGGTCAGGAAAAATCACACTGAATCTTGATATGAGAAGTGGCAACACAAACCAGGCTGACTATACAGCACAGGCAAACTTAAAACGCCGTACTGCCATCTCAAGTCTCTCGTTTGATTATCTTGGGCGTATCTCTTCAAAAGATTCTCAAGAGATTGCCAATGACCATCGAATAAATGAAAAATATGACAGATATATAACACGTTACTTTTTCTGGACACCTGTTTTTAGTGAATACTATACCGACAAATATAAAAATATCAAAGATCAGGTAACGCTTGGATTTGGTTTGGGTTATACTGTTATAAATACGAAAAAAACACTCTGGAGCTTCTCAGGCGGTCCGGCAGCTATCTATACACGCAGCTACACAGTTGAAACCGGCCATAACGGCAGTAGCTACTCACCGGCGATAGAGTTAAGTACAAAGTTTGAGCAGGAGCTCTCTTCTATAACAGATTTTACCTATAACTATAAACTAACTTTCTCAGACAGAGGTGCCGGTGTATACAAGCACCATATGATTTTTAAATTTGAAAATGAACTTTTAAGCTGGCTCGATGTTGATTTGACCGGAATTTGGGATTATGTGGCGAAGCCGACCGAAGATGTGCAGGGAGCTACTCCAAAAAACAGTGATTATCAACTCTTGATAGGCTTTGGTATAGAGTTCTAACCTTAGAGCTGTGACACTTTTGCGACTAAGGCTTCCGCAGAGTTTTCTATCTCTTTTATATTTGTTTTAATGGTATTTATAGACTCTTTTGTTGTATGCATTTTATCAAGTTGAGAGGCTGTTAAATCTTTTGAACTGTAGGCTTCTGTTTTGATGATTTCAGAGTTTTCTGTGTCAGCAATACTTTTTTGGTACGTTACTTTAACTTCACTGCTGGCTTCTGAGAGACTTGATTGTAACTCTTTAGATATCTCTACAAGTTCGAGCGCTGACTTTGCATTATGCTCAACACTGCTGCTGGCATCGGAGATACTCTGCACGATAACATTGACGCTTGCATTGATCTCTGTAAGTGATTTTTGTGTACTTTCAGCCAGTTTTCTTACTTCATCGGCAACAACGGCAAAACCGCGTCCATGCTCACCTGCACGGGCTGCTTCTATGGCAGCATTGAGTGCCAAAAGATTTGTTTTATCAGAGATGTCGGAGATGATATTTAAAATGCCTTTGATATCCTCCGCATTTTCTGTGAGTGCTTTGAGATTGTCACTCACTGCAATCTCTCCATCATGTGTCTGAATAATCTGCTCTTCAAGTGTAGACATCTGCGTGACCGAACCATCAATCTTGTTAGATACAAGCTCCAAACTCTCCAAAACTTCTGCGGAAAATTCAAGATTACTGTCAGACTCTTTGCCTATAACTGTTAGTTTGTCGAGTAGTTCCTGACTTAAATCTTCGGAGCTGTCAAAATCTGTTTCAAGTTTTTTTATGGTTGTATCGAGGGTATGGAGTTCGTTATTTAAAGTATTGGAAGAAGCAGTCAGATTTTTTGCTTCATTCATTTTGTTTGTAAAGTTATTGATGAGAATGACCATCTCTTTGTACTCTTTGGAGAAGTTGAGTGTCATGTCGATAGTATCACCGGTTTTAAAGTTAGAGAGTGCCGCTATAATTTTTTTTGCCACATCAACACCGTTAACCTTTTCATCTAAATCATGAATAAAGATAACAGCAGCAATAACAAGCTGAACGATTTGTGAAATGAGATTATCTGTAAAAACGAAAGCACTGATGAGCAGTAAAACTATTCCAATCCAATGAACAAGACGCATACGAAGAAAAAGTGAACGCATGATTGTACCCCTAATGTGAACATATATAGGATATTATAGCATGAAACTTTTATTTTTGATATAATTGAGGAGATATTGTTAAAAGGAAAGTGTGATGAAAACACATAAAAATATAAAGTTTTTTGTTGTAATAGTTTTATTTTTGGCAGTGGTACTCAATGCCGCTACCTATTCGCCGGAGCAAGTTCAACGTGTTGTTAATGAGGCGTATACGAAGTATAAAGGGGATATGGGCGGTAAAAATGCTGATTATATTAAAGCACTTGCTAGAGTTGATTCTAAAATTTTTGGAATTGTACTTGTCGATAAGAAGGGGAATATTTATAAAGCGGGTGATGTGAAATCGCGAGTATCTATTCAGTCTATCTCAAAAGTATTTACATTGGCACTTGTTATGAGCGAGCGAGGAAGCAATTTTGTACAAAAAAAGATAGGTGTGAATGCTACCGGTCTTGCATTTAACTCAATTATTGCTATTGAATTACATGGAGGAAGTGCTTCAAACCCTTTTGTTAATGCTGGAGCAATCCAGACAACGTCATGGGTAAAAGCAAAAAAATCCAAAGAGCGTTGGGTAAAGATATCGGCAAATATGTCGGCATTTGCAGGTAGAAAACTGACACTTAATGATGAGGTGTATGACTCAGAACTAAATGATAACAAACGTAATCAGGCAATTGCAAAACTCCTTGATGCATATGGAAGAATGGGAAGTAATCCACTTGAAGCTACAACAGTGTATACTCGTCAATGCTCTATGAATGTGAGTGCAAAAGATTTGGCTATAATGAGTGCAACTATTGCTAATCACGGCATTAACCCACTTACCAAGCAACGCGTTATCAATGCGAAATATACACCAAAAATTATGGCAGTGATGGCAACAGCAGGACTTTATGACAATGCAGGTGATTGGCTGTATGATACAGGGCTTCCTGCAAAAAGTGGTGTTGGTGGCGGTATTATCGCTGTGGTACCTGGAGAGTTTGGTATTGGGGTAGTATCACCTCCTCTTGATAGCTACGGAAACTCTGTACGTGCACAACTAGCCATTAAATATATAGTTAAAAAATTACATCTCAATCCACTTACAAAGTAAGGCAGAGTTATGAAAAAAATAGCTCTACTGATCAGTAGTGTACTGATGTTAAGTGCTGCACAAGATGTTGCTGGGTGGAAATTTTCTGGTGATATACGAACTGGTTGGGTGCAATATGATTATGGAAATCCTCCGAAAGGGATTGACAACAATGGTAATATCATACCAAAAGACCCAACTGTAAGTCAGGGACATACAGATTCACAGGGATGGTATGTCATACCAAAATTCTCTTTGCAAACACCAAGCTATAAAAACTTTTATTTCAAAGCTACAGTTGCCGCAGCGACAGACTTTGGAATAAATGATGAGAAGTATGAAAGTAGAACATTTGTGTTTGATTCAAAAGAACGTAAATCATTTGCAATTTTACAAGAGGCACAGTTTGTGTTTGAGAACAAAGAGCATAAGATTCTCGTTGGACGTGAGGAATTTCTAAGTCCGATGTTCGATGCGGATGACTACTATATGCAAGCGGACAGTTTTCAATTGGCGTATTATAAAAACAATTCTTTTGAAAATACAACATTAATGGCAGGATACTTTGATAAATTTGCTGGTGTATGGGATAGTGGAGCCAACGGAACGAAGTTTGAGAGTATGAGTCAAGCTTCCTATATTGATAGTGCAGATAAGGCAGTTATTGGCGACAAAGGGTTTGCTTTTGCTTCCTTGGATTACAACAACAAAAAGCACCATCTGCAGCTATGGAACTACTATGGTTTTGATATGTATAACATTTTCTATGCACAGTATGATTTTTTAAACTCTGCAGGCGCGCTTGATTATGATTTTGGAATCAAATGGATTAACTTTAAAGAGGTCGGTTATCTTGCAAGTGATGCTGCTAAAACAGATATAGACTACTCTCTTTATGAAGCACGTTTTGATGGCACCGTGAATAAAAAATGGGAATACGCTACAGGTGTTGCAAAATATACTAGCGGGCCAGGTCAAGGAGCAACTCTTGGAGCATTTGGAGGGTATTACTATTTTGCTAACGGGATGGTATTTCATTTTTTTGAAGCGGGAAGTTTGCAAAATGCAGCCTCATATAAAGGGCAGATCGGGTATAACTTTGGAAAATTTGGTAGTGAAGAGATGAAGCTTTACTATCGTTATACCTATTTTAACCTAGATCCGAACTACTCAAAAACAGCCTCTGGATTAGAGCAAAACAAGATGCAACTCAATGGAATCCGTTTAGTGTATGGTGATCAGCTTGGATGGTATTTTACGGGTACATATGAACATGTTAGGCTTGATAATGAACCAAATACATATGCCTTACGTCTTATAGGTGGGTATAGATTTTAGGTGTTTTATAGTTTAGTAGACACAAGAAATGGGTACTTTTTGATATTATGGTACTCATGGGGTATAAAATAGAAAATTTTGGAAAGCTGAAAAGGTTCTTGAATGTTGTAAAATAGGAGTATATAAGCCCGAAGGCTTATATTACAGGCGTGATTCGTAACGTCTCATCATATAAAGACGTTTAAGCATTTTCTTGCGAGATGCAATTTTGAATTTCTTACGTTTTTCAGTTTCCGTTTCATGGAAACGACGAGCACGAGCTTCTGTAACGATTAAGTTACGGTCAGTCTGCTTCTTGAAACGTCTATAAGATGCATCAAAATTATCATCAGAGCGTAGTACAATACCAGGCATATCACATCACCCACTTTCTGTTAAAATTTGAAATGAAAGTATAGCCTAATTTATCTTTTATTACAATCTTTTTTGTCGCCGAAGATGCATTTGCGGTTGATAATCAAGCGATAGATGAAGAATCCAAAGGGAATAATGGCAAAGCCAAAGCTCATATAGGCTTGTGTATAGAGCGCATGACCATAAAAATTATACCCTGCTACGAGTATCGCAATTGTTATCAACAAACACATGTGAATCCTTAATCTTTTTTGCACCCGGTGTTGAGTTTAAAGAGTGGGTAAAATGGACAAAATCCAAATATTGATGTTACTAATGGAATGACTCCAACAGCTGCTACTATGTAGTTCTGCGCTACCAAACCATAAACGATTAATCCTAAACCTGCAATCGCTCTGATTGCTCTGTCTGCTTTTCCTAAATTAATACACATTTTGTATCCTTTTGTTGAGTTGTACGTATATTGTAGGACAAACAGTCACTTTTGTCTGTAACATTGGTTACATAA
>JALVXQ010000290.1 GCA_027038255.1 Sulfurimonas sp.
CCCAATAACCGAGATTATGTTTGGAGCGGTACGAGCCAAAATTACTGATCTCATACTGTACAAACCCTCTCTTTTTAATCGTTTCAAAAATCCACTCAGTAATCTCAAGCTGCTCTTTTGCCATCTGTGGTTTTTTCTCAAATGCAGTGCCCTCTTCAATTGTTAAGGCATAAGCACTGAGATGGTTGATGGGCAGAGAAAAGGCCTGCTCTATGTCATTTTTTAAGAGAGCTTTAGTGTCACCAAGGGTTGCATAGATAAGGTCAAGTGAGATGTTTTGAAATCCAAGTTTTTTTGCATTTTGGATGGCTTGTATGGCTATCTGCGGTGTATGTGCACGGTTAAGAAGTTTGAGCTTTTCTGCATCAAAACTCTGCACGCCAAAACTCAGACGATTTACGCCTAAAGCCTGCATGCCTGCAAGCCATTGGTTAGAGGCACTGTTTGGGTTGGCTTCACTTGTTATCTCAGCGTCTTGCGTGAGATAGGGTGCAATAAGCTCAAAAATTGCTCTGTAAAGCTCTGGTGAGACAGTAGAGGGTGTACCACCTCCGATAAAAACGGTCTCAATGGAGTCCTGTTTTGCTCCAAATTGTTCAAGTTCATAAGAGAGCTGCTGATACAGGGCCTTCATATAAGAAGTTTTGAGATGAAATTTATCTACATAGGAGTTAAAAGCACAGTAAGAGCATTTGGAGTCACAAAATGGGATATGAATATACAATAACATAGTGAAATGATAACAGAATAAACTTACTTTAATCGCATCTTTTGTATAATCGCGGTAATTTAACATAGGTGCTAAAATGAGTAAAAAAGGTACATATCGTCCTAATGTTGCTATGATAATTTTATCTGAGAATTATCCTGAAGAAAAAGAGGTTTTCATTGCACAGCGTAACGACTTGACTGACATCTGGCAGTTCCCTCAGGGTGGCATTGACAATGGTGAAGAGGTTCAAGAGGCACTTTTTCGTGAAATGGAAGAGGAGATAGGCACGGATGCTGCTGAAATTATTGCTGAGTATCCTGAGTGGATAAGCTATGATTTTCCAGAAAAAATAGCCAAAAAGATGAAGCCTTACAGAGGGCAGACACAGCGTTATTTTCTGATGAAATTTAAGAAAAATGCAAAAATTAATTTGGCGACAAAACATCCGGAGTTTATCAACTATAAATTTGTAAATGTTACAGGTCTGCTCGGTCATACGGCACATTTTAAAAAGCCTGTATATGAGACGGTGATAAATTATTTTAAAAAAGAGGGATTACTGTAGATGTTAATTGTTCAAAAATTTGGCGGGACAAGTGTTGGTGATTTGGAGCGTATTGAAAATGTGGCAAAGAGAGTAGCTGCAACGAAAAAAGCCGGAAATGATGTTGTGGTCGTTGTATCGGCTATGAGTGGCGAGACCAACAAGCTTGTCGGGTATGCAGAGTATTTTTCTAAAAATCCTGCACGTGCAGAGATGGATATGCTGCTGAGTTCCGGTGAGCGTGTTACTGCTTCACTGCTCTCCATTGCACTTCAGGAGATGGGATTTGATGCAGAGGCGATGACAGGAA
>JALVXQ010000291.1 GCA_027038255.1 Sulfurimonas sp.
CATTAATAATTGAACTGTCAACACCCTCTGCCAAATCATTTGCTATTTTAAACTCTGTTACACCAATTTCTGTCATCTTTTTAAGTTTTGACTCATCAATGTGTGTCATCGTATCAAAAAGAACTTCACCGGTCTCTGGATCAATAATAGGCTCTGCAAGATATCTCTCAAGAAGAACTTCTAAAGGGTACTGTACTTCAGTAAGTCCATCATCAACAAATTTTTGCGCTTTTTTCGTAGAGAGTCTTTTTCCTGTAGCAACAAGAGTTTTCCCCTCTTTGTCCATTAAATCATACGTTAAACGAGCTGCATAATCTTTTGGATTGAAATCCATCATAAATTGATTCTCTTCAATTTTAATAGTCTGGATTGGATAAAAAAGTTTTAAAATATCTTGTTTAGAGTAACCAAGAGCACGGAACATAATCGTTACAGGCACTTTACGGCGCTTGTTGATTCTCATGTAAAGAATGTCTTTTGGATCATACTCAAAGTATAACCATGAACCACGGTCTGGAATGATTTGACCAGTATAGATCAATTTGTTTCCTGCTGTAGTTGACTCTTCTTCTTTAAAAATTACACCGGGAGAACGGTGAAGTTGATTTACAACAACACGCTCAACACCATTGATGATGAAAGAAGTTCTCTCTGTCATAAGTGGAATATCACGAACAAAAATTGACTGTTCTTTGATATCTTTCACACCAAGTTTTTCTTTAGTGTTTTCATCTCTGTCCCAAAGGATAAGACGTGTTTTCATTCTAAGGCTTACAGCATATGTAAGACCTCTCTCCATACACTCACGAACAGTATATTTAGGGTTCGTAACCTCAGAACCAATGTACTCGACAGTGAGTCTGTTTTGTGCATCATGAATAGGAAATACTGATTGAAATACTTTCTCAATACCACTAGCAGCTCTCTCTTTTTTGTCTAACATTAAAAATGTTTCATAAGAAGATTGTTGGAGTTGGAGTAAATTTGGTACTTCAATTTCTTGAGGAGTTTTAGAGAAGTCTACACGAAGACGGTTTCCGGAATATAAAGTGTTTAACATAGGCTACCTCGATAAGTTGTTAATTAGGGGCTTGAATTTTTCAAGCGGATCGTATCTAGACGTCTCTAGATAGATTTTAAGTACTCTTGAGAATCAAGAGATTTTTACAGTGCTTATAAACGACATAAGGGCACTTTAGCAAAAAGAGCATTCTCTCTTCGCTAAAGCGCCCAAAAATGGAGGGCAAAGCCCTCACAAGTTTTAAGTTAAGATTACTTAACTTCTACTGCAGCACCAGCTTCTTCTAAAGCAGCTTTTGCTTCTTCAGCAGTCTCTTTATCTACGCCCTCTTTGATTGTAGATGGTAATGCTTCACATGCTTCTTTTGCTTCTTTAAGTCCAAGACCAGTAAGTGCACGAACCGCTTTAATAACGCCGATTTTTTTAGCACCAACATCAGTTAGAACAACATCAAACTCAGTTTTTTCAGCAGCAGCTTCACCACCAGCAGCAGCTCCACCAGCTACAGCAACAGGTTGTGCAGATACACCAAATTTTTCTT
>JALVXQ010000292.1 GCA_027038255.1 Sulfurimonas sp.
CTCGGTTCTATCGGACCGGGAACAAAACTCCCCTCTTTGGGACACATCACTTATGATGCAATGTTCGCAGGGTATACAGAGTTTTGTCTGGCACTCATAGACGGCGGCGTTGATGTTTTTCTGCTTGAAACCTGCCAAGACCCACTGCAGATAAAAGCAGCCCTGCATGCCTGCGAAGAGGCCTGTCGCCAAAAAGAGGTAGAGATTCCTATTATGGTCTCTGTAACGATTGAGCTGAGTGGTTCAATGCTTATTGGAACTGATGCACAGACAATTGCAACTATTATGGAACCTTTTAACATCATCTCACTTGGTTTTAACTGTGGAACAGGACCCGAACAGGTTGAAAAACATGTCAAAACCCTCTCCCAACTTTGGGCAAAACCGATTTCTGTTCATGCAAATGCCGGACTGCCGCAAAACCGCGGAGGGTATACCTACTACCCAATGGGACCGGATGAGTTTGCAGACAAGCAGGAGAACTTCTTAAAGTATGACGGTGTCAGCTTTTTGGGCGGCTGCTGTGGAACAACCCCACAGCATATCCGTGCGCTTGTTAACCGTGTAGAAAAACTCACTCCAAAAGCAGCAAGCGGCTCACAGGAGAACTCACTGGCATCACTTTTCTCAACCGTTCCTCTGATGCAGAAGCCGGCACCTCTACTTATGGGAGAGCGCAGTAATGCAACCGGTTCAAAAGCCTTCCGTGAACTTCTTTTGGCAGAGGATTATGAGGGTACTCTCTCAGTAGCACAGCAACAGGTACGTGCAGGTGCACATGTTTTAGATGTCAATGTCGGTTTTGCAGGACGCGATGAGACAAAAGATATGAACGCCGTTATGGGAATGTACAATCAAAAAATCCCTATCCCGCTTATGCCGGACTCCACACAGACAAAAGGACTTGAGACAGCACTCAAAAATATAGGCGGTCGCCCTATTCTTAACTCTGTGAACCTTGAAGACGGTGAAGAGAAGTTTGATGCTGTCTGCAGCCTTGCTAAAAAGTTTGGTGCAGCCCTTGTCTGTCTTACGATTGATGAAGTAGGTATGGCAAAAACAGTTGAAAACAAAATTGCCGTTGCAGAGCGCATCATAAAACTCGCTACTGAGCGCCACGGTCTAAAAAAAGAGGATCTCGTCTTTGATGTACTTACCTTTACCCTTGGAAGCGGGGATGAAGAGTATCTCGATGCAGGGATTAACACCATCGAAGCCATACGTGAGCTGAGACGCAGACATCCCGAAGTCGGCACGACACTTGGACTCTCTAACATCTCTTTTGGACTCGATAAAGATGCCCGACCATATCTTAACTCTATGTTTTTACATCACTGTCTTGAAGCAGGACTTACTTCCGTTATCATCAATGTCAAACATATCATCCCGATTAACAAGATAAGTAAAGAGGAGCAGGAGATTTGCGATAATCTTATCTTTAACCGCGGGCACGAGCCACTTTTTACTTTTATTGACTATTTTAGCTCTAAAGAGGCCGTTGATAACGAAGTCGAAGATGCAGAGTATCTTGCTATGAGCAATGAAGAAAAAATTGCAAA
>JALVXQ010000293.1 GCA_027038255.1 Sulfurimonas sp.
GGCTAATACGCCATCTGCTAAGTGTCTGTTGTCTTGGAAGTCGTAGTCGGTAAAGACATCACCATTGACCACAAGAAAAGTCTCATCACCAAGTAGAGGCAAGGCCTTCACTATCCCCCCAGCACTTTCCAAACCACCCTCTTCCTGCTCATCAGAATATGCTATCTTCACACCCCAACTAGACCCATCACCTAAAGCCTCAGGTATCTGGTACCCCAAATGTGCGATGTTTATGACAATGTCGGTAAACCCCTGATGTGCCAACTTCTCTATATGCCACACAATAAGAGGAATCCCTCCCACTTTTAACAAAGGTTTAGGCGTCACATCCGTAAGCGGACGCATACGAGACCCAAGCCCCGCAGCAAGTATCATAGCTTTCATTTTTATCCTTCTTTGCTTGGAGATAGATTTTATAATAGTACATAGAAAATACTTCAAAGCAAATCATTTATCTTAAAAAGTATCAAGAAAGTGTCAAGAAAACAAACATCTATACTTGACCTAGTTGTGTCAAACTTACACTGTAACATAAACCACATTATGGAGGTCAACTATGAAAAAAAATTTATTTCTTATTGGGATAGCTTTGAGCACATTTGCCTCAGCTACTCCTTTAGAAAACTATCTGCAAAGCTTGAAAAAAGAAGTAAAAGCAGAGAATCCTACCTTTAAAGACTTTAATGTTGAGAGAGGAAAAGATATATTTTTTTCCAAACACATTGGGAAAAAAGGCAAAGAGGTCTCCTGCGTCAGCTGTCATACTGCAAATCTTAGAGATACAGGAGAGAATTTATTTACAGGTAAAACCATAAAGCCACTCTCACCGGCAGTCAATCCAAAACGTTTGAGTGATCTTAAAAAAATGAAAAAATGGTTACGTCGTAACTTTAAAGATGTCTATAAACGTGAAGGCACACCTTTAGAAAAAGGTGACGTTCTTATGTTTATTAAATCACAATAATAGGAGTATACAATGAAAAGCATATTAACACTAACAACAGCCACTGTTCTACTAATAAGCACCCAATCCCTCTGGGCAGAAAAAGGTAGTAAAGGAAGTCATGATAAAGAGTATAGACAAAACAATACTATCTCTACTACGCTCAATGATGACAATACTACACAACTCTATATTTCAGAGTGTGCGGCATGTCATATGGCATATCAAGCAGAATTTTTACCTAAACGCTCATGGAAAAAGATGATGCTTACTCTTGAAGATCATTTTGGTACAGATGCATCACTTGATAACAATGAATCGAATCAAATAGAAGCATATCTACTGCGTCATGCTTCCGATGCGAAAAAGAGTTATGGAGAGTTTGCTGAAATCTCCGAGAGCATACATAACAGTGAAACACCTCTACGTATTAGTGAAACACGGTATTTTAAAAAAGAGCATAGAAAGATTCCAAAACACTTGATAGAACAAAAAGAGGTCAAAAGTATTGCCAACTGCACTGCCTGCCATACAAAAGCAAATAAAGGTAACTACAGTGAAAGAAATATCTTCATTCCTAACTATGGAAAATGGGATGACTAAAAGGAGTTAG
>JALVXQ010000294.1 GCA_027038255.1 Sulfurimonas sp.
CTGTAGAGCCAATTTAAAAAATCTCCATAAGAGAGTTCTGTTTTGTTGCCTGAAAATTCTATGTGGACATGTGCATTGATAAGTCCCGGCATAAGAAGTGAATGCTCACGCAGCGTAGTGACCTCTGCACCCTCAAACTCTTCTATGAGTTCTTCAAAAGGTGCTATCTTTTGTATCTTTTTGTCAAATGCGACAGAAAGGTTCGTAACAACTCTGTCACGCAGCATAATGTAGTGGGGTGTAATGATTTTCATAATCTTCTCTGTTTTTTTATAATTATACACTTTATTTAATAATACTTTAGGTAAAATAAATACCAAAATTACAAGGGCATCTCTAAAAACCCTAGTAATTCTCAGAGAGAAGAAAAAAAGATGAAATTGTGCAAAATCTTTTTTGTACCCCAAGGGCATTTCCTGCGGGCAAGCGTAGCCGTAGCTACGGTGATGAAAAGTTTTGTGCAAGTTCGCTTTTTTTTTATCTCTCCCTGCGGGCTCTACAGAGGAGCATACACTCTGCGTTACTCTTTTTCGCCTTAGCTATGGCTAGGGCTTCAAAAGAGTGCCTTGATTGTAAACTCCTCTGTAAAGCTGAGATTTACTAGGGTTTTTAGAGATGCCCAGAAAAAGGTCAAAAATGAAAATAGTAGTGATTCAAGGTCCGAATTTAAATATGTTAGGTGTTCGTGAACAAAACATCTATGGTCCAATGAAACTTGAAGAGATTCATGCACAAATGAAAGATGTAGCATCGCAAAATGGTGTAGAGATTGAATTTTTTCAGAGTAACTTAGAGGGTGAAATCGTAGATAAAATCCAAGAGTGTTATGGTGAAGCACAGGGTATTATCATCAATGCTGCTGCATATACACATACATCTATTGCTATTCGTGATGCTATCTCTGCTGTGAGTATTCCTACTATTGAAGTGCATATCAGTAATGTTTACCGTCGTGAAGAATTCCGTCAGAAAAATCTTATTGCACCTGTATGTGCATCTTCTGTTATTGGTTTTGGTCCTTTTGGTTACCACTTGGCAATGATGGGTATGCTGCAAATCATGAATGAGATCAAAGCGGCTCAAGAAGCACAGGCGCAAGCACAAAAAGCACAAGCGTAATCCTAAGATGTACCGCTCACGCAGACTACGAGAAGATTTAACTTCTTTTTTTAGTCTGCATTTCCCCTGTACGCTCAGAAGTGAAACTTCCTTACGATATGAAGTAACTGTCGGCATAGGTGGAAATATGGGTGATGTGCGTCGTAGATTTGAGCATCTTTTTTTTGCGCTCAAACGCGATAGACAGGTTGCAGTTGTACGCACAGCATTGATTTTAAAAAATCCTCCTTTTGGATATATAGAACAGGAAGATTTTTTCAACTCAATAATCATATTAAGGACCTCTATGCAGCCAAAAGCATTTTTACGATATTTACAGAGAATTGAGAAAAAATTTGGCAGAAAAAGAAGTTTTGCAAATGCACCAAGGACATTAGATTTGGATATTCTCTTTTTTGATAACCGTAACATGCAGACAAAAGATTTAACGATTCC
>JALVXQ010000295.1 GCA_027038255.1 Sulfurimonas sp.
CACCATTTCCTGCTGCATTTGTAAGTATCTGCTTAATCTTTTCGCCCCCTAAAGTATCAATCTTGATAGATGCTGCGTTTAAAGATTTGAGTATCTTTTTTTGCTCTAAAGTAGCTGGGGCATCTATGCGTCCATAGTATGATTTTCCAAATTCTTGCTCAAACGCAGCATATATCTCAAAGGGGTCTTTTTGCGTTACTGCCATAATCTCAGCAGCTAAAAGTGTCATAATCATTCCATCTTTATCGGTACTCCAGACAGTCGCGTCACGGCGAAGATACGAAGCTCCCGCACTCTCTTCACCACCAAAACCAAGCCAGCCCTCATAGAGTCCATCTACAAACCATTTAAAGCCAACAGGTACTTCATAGACCTCGCGATTAATACTTTTGGCAATTCTGTCTATCATAGAGCTTGAGACGAGTGTTTTGCCTATTTTTAAATCTGCTGTGAAATTTTTTCTGTGTTTAAAAAGATACCAAATAGCAACACTCAGGTAATGGTTAGGATTCATCAGCCCACCTTTGGGTGTGACTATACCGTGTCTGTCTGCATCTGTATCATTGGCAAATGCTAAATCATAGTTATCTTTGAGTTTCAGAAGTGAAGCCATAGCATCAGGTGAAGAGCAGTCCATACGAATTTTGCCATCATGATCGAGTGTCATAAACGAAAAAGTGGCATCGGCGTAGGGGTGGATGATTTCCATATCAAGATTATAATAAGATTGTATCTTTTTATAAATAGGAATAGATGAACCGCCAAGCGGGTCAGCTGCCATTTTTAAGCCAGAATTTTGAATAGCTTGCATATCTACGATTTCGCCAAGAGCTTTTACATAAGGTGTTATAAAATCATACTCTGTGACAAAAGAAGAGCCAAGAGCTTCTTCATAGCTGATGATTTTTACATCTTTGAGACTATTTTGCAGTATCTCATTGGCTCTTTTTTCTATGATGGTTGTGACATCTGTATCTGCCGGTCCTCCATTTGGTGGATTGTACTTAAATCCGCCGTCCTGCGGAGGGTTATGTGAAGGTGTGATAACAATGCCGTCTGCTTGTGCATTGCCTGCTTTGTTATGCTCTAAAATAGCAAAAGAGACCAGAGGTGTAGGGGTATAATCATCATCCAAAGAGATGGCTACTTTTATTTCATTTGCACAACAAACACGGAGTGCTGTTATTTGTGCAGGGGCAGAGAGTGCATGGGTGTCTTTACCGATATAGAGTAGATCTTCATAGTCTAGCTCTTTTTTATACTCACAAACTGCCTGTGTAATTGCCATTACATGGGCTTCATTAAAACTTTTTTTTAAGGCACTTCCTCGATGTCCAGAAGTTCCAAAGCTAACTTTCTGGCTCTCTTGAGTCACATCGGGCATTAACTCATAGTAGGCACTTGTCAAAAGTTCTACATTTATAAGTTCCTCTTTTGATACTGGCTTTCCTGCTAAAGGACTACGCATATCTCTTCCCTCTGTTATTTTATTTTTTTTGTAAATCCATTGATATTGGAATATAAAATTTGCTCAAATAATCTTTCATCATT
>JALVXQ010000296.1 GCA_027038255.1 Sulfurimonas sp.
GGGGGTGATATTTGATTTCTTTTCAAATATTGGACTAAGAGATCTATTGTAGATTTTATAATATTTATAATACCATTTAGCACTGTCTCTGTAAGAGCTGATGAGAATATCGTTATAAATTTTTATATTACATAGCTCTTTGTGGGATATATATTTATTATATATATGTTGTTCATTATATAAAAGAATGCCGCACTGATTAACCATTCCATTTGTATATACAAATAAAAGTTTATGTTTTTTATAGTTAATAATTTTGCAGTTTTCACCATCTAAGGTTTTGTAAATATCATTATCAATGTTTATCTTTTTTTCATCGTCTGATATGCAAATAGAAACTTGCGAAAAAGCAGAAGAAAAACAAAAGACAAAAATAAATAATAAGAATTGGGGCTTCATTATTTTAACCCCCACTCATTCAAAATAGTATTGAAAATATGCATTCTCTCTGACAAACCATTATACCCCCCATTTACAGCTAAGGTAATAAGTTTAACGTTTTTTTTGTCGTGGTCGATTAATATATTTATATCGCCTTTCGCATTGTATTTTTTGTAAACTGCCCCCTTATGTCTCCAGAACCAACAGGATACATCAATAGCATACTCCATAGTATTACCAATTTTTTCAGGGTATTTTACAAAATCAACTCCCTTGTAATAACCATAGGCTTTGTAGTTGTTTTTCCATGTGAGTTGCAACAAACCTCGACCTCGATATTTTTTCCCGTCACCATAATGCGTATTCCCATTTTTCAATGCATCTCTGTGTACTCCAGGTTCGTAATTATGTCCCGATCCATATTCTAGTGTAGTGTCAAAATGTGCACTTTCGTGTATAATTTGAGCCAAAAAATGTGCTACATGGTAACAAGACTTATCAATGCCATAATGATGCATTTTTTGATTTAAAATCTTTATAAATTTTTCTTTATCAAAATTATGTATTTGCGTGTAAGTTTTGAATTCGTTTTTATATATTGTACTTCTTGAACCTTTTCCCATAAACCAGGCACCATAATTTCTTGTTAATTTGTTTAATAGTTTGACAGTAATTTTACACCTCCCACACCCCGTCCGATCCGGTCGACACGTACTCGTCTCATCAGACGGTTGTTTGATCTGTGGGGTTGGCTTGGGTGTTTTGGGGGCTTTGGGTACTAGTGTTTGATTGGGGATTTTGAGGCGTTGTCCTACATAGATGTTGTTTGGGTCGGCTATGTTGTTGGCTTGGGCTATCTCTTGGTAGGTGACATCTTTGTATCTCCCAGCAATGGATGAGAGTGTCTCTCCTTTGCGGACAACATGGCTGATCTCTTTTATCGGCTCTTTGGGTACCGTTCCGGCTTTGGGTGCTATGCCTTGTTTTTTTGCAGCGGCAAATAGGTTACAACTCATTTTACTTTCTTCACTCTCTCTAACACTACCTTAGGTATCTTCTTTTGCAAACTTTTATGACGCATCTGCTCTATGTACGTAGTGTAGGCTTTAATGGCTTTTTGCTTCTCACCCAATGCCCAGTAGGCATCTCCGAGGTTGTAGTAGGCTACGG
>JALVXQ010000297.1 GCA_027038255.1 Sulfurimonas sp.
GTGTATTTTCATCAAACTCAATAGAGTTTGCCCCTTCGTAACCTAAAACATTCCGTGCATACTCGACAAGTGTCAGCTGCATACCAAGACAGATTCCAAGATAAGGAACTTTGTTTACACGTGCATATTCAATGGCTTGAATCTTTCCTTCAATCCCACGTGAGCCAAAGCCGCCGGCAACAAGTATTCCGTCACAGTCACACAGCAGTTCTTCCGCTCCGCGCTCTTCTATCTCTTCAGAGTCTACCCAGCAAATCTCAACTCTGCTGTCAAGATGTGCACCTGCGTGAATAAGAGCTTCCGTAAGTGATTTGTATGACTCTTTGAGTGCAAGATATTTTCCGACAAAACCGATAACAACACGTCCTTTTGGCTGAACGATTTTCTTGACGAGATTATCCCACTCTTCCATGTCCGGCGCAATCTCTCCGAGCTCTAACTCTTTTGCTATAGGTTTGAGGATGTTCTGACGTAAAAAGCTCATAGGAACGTCATAAATACTTGCAGCGTCAAGTGCTTCTACAACACTGTCAGGAGTTACATCACAGCTCATCGCAAGTTTTTTCTTAAATGTTTTTGGCAGGGCATTTTCACTTCTTGCAATAATCATCTGTGGTGTGATACCGATACGACGAAGTTCCTGAACAGAGTGCTGTGTCGGTTTCGATTTAAGCTCGCCCGCTGCTTTGATGTAAGGGATGAGTGTTACATGAATGAAAAATGTACCCTCCACTTCATCATCATGTTTCATCTGGCGGATAGCTTCCATAAAAGGCAGTCCTTCGATGTCTCCAACAGTTCCGCCAAGCTCAACAATCAAGATGTCATGCCCCTCTCCCGCTTCTTTAATGCGCTTTACAATTTCACCAACAATGTGAGGGACGACCTGAATCGTTTGTCCAAGGTAACCGCCGGAACGCTCACGCTCGATAACGCTTGAGTAAACCTGTCCTGTTGTAAAGTTCGAGCTCTTGAGAAAAGAAGTATCTAAAAATCTTTCATAGTTTCCAATGTCAAGATCAGTTTCTGCTCCGTCTTTTGTGACAAAAACTTCACCATGCTCAAGTGGTGACATTGTGCCAGGGTCGACATTGATATATGGGTCGATTTTTAACATTCCTACATTTTTACCAGAATGTTTAAGAAGTGTACCAACACTCGCAGCTGTAATCCCTTTTCCAAGAGAGCTTAAAACGCCTCCGGTAACAAAAATGTATTTAGTCATAGAAAAATCTCCATATATTTAATAAACGCGATTATATTATAAAATCTCTTAAAATCTGTATAGACCTTTGAGCATTTAAAAATAAACGCCACAAGCATCAAAATAGATGTTATAATTCATGAAAAAAAGATGCTTCTATGCAAAATGTACTGCTTTATGTGATTATCGCTTTAGGACTCTCCATTGTTATAAACCTGCTTTTAAAGCGGGTAGGGCTCTCCCAAATCATCGGCTATATTCTTACAGGTACGATTTTTACCTATGCCTTAAATTTGCATTATCTCAAAGATTCGCATGAGCTCGAAGCTGTGGGTGATTTTGGTATTGTTCTTTTGATGTTTGCCATAGGTTTGGAGATTCCGCTTGCACGAATGAACTCTATGAAAAACGAGATATTTGGAAATGGTCTGCTGCAGGTTGTTTTGACCTCTTCAGTTGTCTACCTTCTTTCGCATTATGTTTTTGCCTTAAGTATCACCTCCTCTATTATCGTAGCACTTGCTTTTTCACTCTCCTCAACAGCTGTTGTGCTGAGTTATTTGAAAAGTTCTAAAGATATTTACACTCCTTATGGACAAAAAGCAACAGGTATTTTGATTTTTCAAGACATTGCCGTGATTCCGATTTTAATTTTGATTAGTTTTTTAACAAATTCAAGCGAGCAGGAGTTAACAACAGTGCTCACGCAGACACTTTTAAGTGTTGCGCTTGTTATCGCCGTTTTATTTATTATTGGTAAGCCTCTGATCACATGGCTGCTGCATTTCTCTGCCTCGTCTGATTTGGAAGAGCTCTTTGTAAGCTCTGTTCTTTTTATTGTTATCTCTGCTTCATTTTTGGCTTCCTACATGGGATTTACCTACTCTTTAGGTGCTTTTATCGCCGGTATGATTATTGCGGAGACAAAGTATCATCATAAAGTAGAGTCAGACATTGCCCCTTTTAAAGATATCTTGATGGGGCTCTTCTTTGTGGTCGTGGGTATGAAGATAGATGTGGGAATGTTTCTAAACAATTTTGTTTTGATTGTCGGTGTTTTTCTGCTTGTCTTGATTCTTAAAAGTATTGTGACCTTTACAGTACTGCGTTTTAGCGCCTCGAGTGCCGTTTCACTTAAAAGTGCCCTCTCTCTTTCTCAGGTTGGGGAGTTCTCTTTTGTGATTTTTGCAATGGCCACATCAGGAAAACTCATTAGTGAAGAGCTCTCCTCTTTGCTTGTTCTGATTGTTATCTTTTCGATGGTTGTGACACCTTTTTTCATCGCAAAAATCAGTCCTTTTGTCGATAAATTCATAAAAGACAAAGAGGTCGCTACAGATATGTCCGCACTTGCATCAAGAGAAAATCATGTCATTGTCTGTGGTTACAGTTATGTAGGAAAATTTGTTACACGGCATTTAGATGAGCTTGATGCTTCCTATGTTGTTGTAGATAACTCAAACAAACATGTAAAAGAGGCGCTGAATGACAAGGTGGAGGCCTATTTGGGAGATGCTTCAAAAGCTTCAATCCTTGAAGCACTGCATGTTGAAAAAGCCTCCTCAGTGATTGTTACCTTGGATAATATTGAGAAGAAAAGACTTATTTGCGAAGCAATTTTAAAACATAGTAAAAATGTGAATCTGGTTGTAAAAGTGACATCAAAAGAGGAGAAGATCAAACTGCAGGATCTGCATATCAATGTAATTGTCGATGGAAAAATAGAAGTGGCGCGCGTTCTCGTTGAGAGAATGCTCACCTGTCAGTTAAAGTGGGGAAGCTAAGAAGAAGTTTAGTTTCCTCTTGAACCCGGTTTGATGGCTTCACTGCCGTCTTTACAGAGTGGGCACTCTTCTGGTGCATACATCTCAAACGTAAAGTCAGCGAGTGCAAAAAATGGAATATCCTGTGGAAGTTTACAGTTAGATTTTGTCGTGACATCACTGCCTTCTCTGTGACAAAAACCACGGTTAGCTAACGCTGCTACACCGACGATTTCCCCGCCAAGCTCTTTGATAACTGCGGCTGCTTCCATAGCACTTCCTCCCGTTGTGATGATATCTTCACACATCAGTACTTTCTCACCCGGTTTTATCTCAAAACCACGGCGAATAGTCATTTTTCCGTCAACGCGTTCTGCAAAGATACTTCTGACATCAAGTGCAGTAGCAAGGGCAAAACCGGCAATGAGACCACCAAGAGCAGGAGCGCAGACCGTGTCTATCTCAAGTCCGCTTGCTTCTATCTCTTTTGCTAAGGCATCTGCTAAGAGCTTAGCTGTTTTAGGGTCTTCAAGCACTTTTGCAGATTGTAGGTAAAACTGTGAATGGTTCCCGCTGCTCAATTTAAAATGCCCCTCTAAAAGAGCATCAGCATCCATATATATTTTTTTGACATTCATTCTTGCTTCCTAGTTATTGTAGTTTTTCAAGAGCACCAAGGGTGCGAGGGCTCTCTGCCGAAGAGAACCAAGCGTTAGTGTAGGCAAAGGAATTACTTCCTTTGGCGTGATTAAACCTTTAGTATTTCAGCTTCTTTATCTTTTAAGATGCTGTCTACGTTTGTGATGTATTTGTCAGTGATTTTTTGAATGTTCTCTTGAGCAGATTTTGATTCGTCTTGCGTAATCTCTTTCTCTTTTTCAAGTTTTTTGATTTTGTCATTTGAATCACGTCTGTCATTTCTGATAGAGATCTTTGCTTTTTCGCCCATGCCCTTCATCTGTTTTACAGACTCTTGACGCTGTTCCACTGTCATCGGTGGGAAGAAAAGTTTGATGACATCACCATCATTGTTTGGGTTGACACCAATGTTTGCACCTTGAATTGCGGATTCAACATCTCCAAGAAGATTTTTCTCCCAAGGGTTTACAACAATAGTCGTAGCATCTGTTGCAATAACAGAACCTACCTGATCAAGAGGTGTTGGAGTACCATAGTAGTCAATTTTTACATTATCTAAAACAGAAGTCGTCACTTTTCCTGTTCTTAGTGTTTTGAACTCTCTTTGCATATGCTCAATGGCACCTTGCATCTCTGTTTCACATTCTTTAAATATCTCTTTTAGCATACTTTTCTCCCTATTTTGAACTGTTTGCTTCTTTAGCAGCAGGCACTTTTGGTAGTACCGGTGCTGCTATGTTTGTATTGTCTATAACTTCATCGACAACAGATGATTGTGCAGATCTGGAGTACATGTATCCAAGTGTGATTGTGTTGATAACAAATAAAAATCCAATTGTAAATGTAGCTTTAGCCAAGAAACTGTTTGGACCTTTTGCACCAAAAACAGATTCGTTAGAACCACTGTATGCACCTAAACCGATGCTTGAGCTTTTTTGTAAAAGTACAGCGATTACCAAGATGATAACGAGTACGATTTGAACAATAAGTAAAAGACTTGTAGTCATATATATTTCCTATAATAAAGTGGCGAATTATATCTAAAAAAACTTATATTATCAAACTATACATTTCTAGGGTATAATTACAAATAACTAAAGTTGAGGATATTTGCGTGAAAAATTTAAAAATTATAGGGATTATTTTAATTGTATCCATAGCTGTGCTATTATTTTTTATCTCTAGTGATACGACAAAACCAAAAACTAAAAAACCTATTGTCGCTGTGACAACCTTTGCATTGTATGACATTGTTAAGCATATTGGAGACAACACAGTGCAAACAGTGCATATTCTCCCTTTTGGCGTAGATCCGCATAGTTTCGAGCCGACACCAAAGCTTATGGCACAGATAGAAAAGAGTGCTCTGGTCATCTACAGTGGTGCCGGACTTGAGCCGTGGGTCAATGGTTTTCATTTTAAAGCCAAAGCGATTAATATGAGTAAGTATGTCAAACTTCGCAAACTTAATGCCAACGAACATGAACTGCATGACCACCATGATACACAGTGTGCACACACGATGACAGATCCGCACTACTGGCTGGATTTTGCCAATATGCAAAGAGCCACAGCTGTTATTACAAACGAGCTTATCAAACTTCTGCCGCAAAACAAAGCATTGTATGAACAAAATAAAAAACGCTACGTCACTATGCTGCAAAACCTTGACAAAGCATACAGAAAACAACTCTCCTCCTGCAGAGCCGATACTGTTGTCGTCAGCCACAATGCCTTAGGATATCTCTCACGCAACTACGGTTTTCATGTTGAATCTTTAACCGGTCTCTCTTCAGAAGCCCAGCCAAGTGCAAAAGATGTAACAAGAGTTATGGATGATATTCAAAAAGAGGGTGTAACGACTATCTTTTTTGAACATTTTGTCAATGACAGAGTAATAAAAAGAATTGCAAAAGATGCGCACATACATTTGGAAGTTTTTCAACCGCTTGGAAATGTGACAAAAGATGAAGCCGCTGCAAAGTTAAGCTATGAAGACATTATGCAGCGTAATTTGGATAAACTCTCTAAGGCACTTATGTGCAATTAAAATTCAAAGTACCTATCTTTGATGTGAAAAATCTGAGTTTCAGAGTGCATGGACAGACGATTTTGCAAAACATCAGCTTTCAAGTATTTAATGCTGAGTACATCGCTGTTATTGGACCAAACGGTGGCGGAAAAACGACTCTGATTCGGATACTGCTTGGACTTGAACAGCCGACCTCCGGTGAGATTAGAATCTTTGGCGAAAAATTAAAACGCTTTAAAGAGTGGCATAAAATAGGCTATGTTCCACAGCGTGCTTCTCATGTAGATATAAATTTTCCTGCAACAGTGGAAGATATTGTCAAAATGGGACGTATAGCAAAAAGAGGTGTTTTTGCAGGAATGAGCAAAGCAGACAGAGCAACAGTAGAAGATGCTATGATTAAGATGGATATTTTGGACTTAAAAGATAAAATGGTGGGCACACTCTCAGGAGGGCAGCGCCAGCGTGTAATGATTGCTCGTGCTCTTGCTTCTTCTCCGGAAGTTCTCATCTTAGATGAGCCAAACACGGGAGTGGATGTACAGTCACAACAGCGCTTTTACAGGCTGCTTGCAAAACTGAATAAAGAGGAGGGGATTACCATTTTGTTTATCACACATGATATCGGTGTTATTGCGGATGACATCGGCAGACTCTTTACTATCAACCAAAAAGCAACTATCTGTAAGGATCCTAAAAAAGCGCTCTCTTGTGAAGACATGAGTGAACTCTACGGTATAGAAGCCCATCTTATTCACAATCACAAGCATGAGCATTAGGATGAAAAAATGATAGAGATGTTGTCATATGAGTTTATGCAGAGAGCTTTTGTAGCAGGAATCTTCATAGCCATCCTCGCTTCACTCAGCGGTACTTTTGTAGTCTTGCGTAGATACTCGCTCATCAGCGAAACTTTGGCACACTCTGCCCTTGTTGGTGTTGCTGTTGGCTTGGTAGCAGGCTATAATCCTTTGTGGGTGGCTGTGGCAGTAGCCATCGCTTCTGCTTGGCTTATTGAGTACCTGCGTAGCTCTTTTGAGCTCTATTCCGATGCAATTTTAGCCATTTTACTCTCAGGATCTTTAGCACTGGCCGTTATCATCGTCTCTTTAGGCGGTGCATTTAACAACTCGCTTTTTTCCTATCTTTTTGGTTCAATTCTATCGGTAAGCGACACTGATGTCATCACCATTGTCATTTTTGGCTCACTCTCTCTACTTTTTTTGCTGCTTTTTTCAAAAGAGCTCTATTTCATTGCCTATGATGAAGAGGTTGCCAAAACAAGCGGCATAAAAGTAAAGTTCTTGAACTTTTTACTCGTTACGGTTGTCGCTATCATTATTGCACTCTCCATTCGTGTGGTCGGGTCTCTGCTAATTGGTGCATTGATGGTTATACCGACAGTTGCCGCACTGCAGTATAGAGTCGGTTTTAAAAACACCATGCTTATTTCGCTCTTTTTTGCACTCTTTAGCGTCATCTTTGGTATGAGCCTCTCTTACTACTTTTCTCTGCCTTCAGGAGCAACTATTGTCCTCTCTGTCATCGTTGTTTTTATCATTTCACTCATCATAAACAAAAAATGAAAATATCTTCAGAATTTTCCAAATATGCTGCACA
>JALVXQ010000298.1 GCA_027038255.1 Sulfurimonas sp.
AAAAAAGAGTTATATAAAACATATATGAAAACATACCGTGAGTTCTTAGAAAAACACGATATAAAAGATGATACTCTACAAACAGATACAAAGCTACTAAAACAGAAGTTTCCCGATACCATCATCGATGATGAGATTAGCTCTTATATGGAAAAAATCATAAACACTTTAGAGACTCTTTCCTACAAACTTGCACTACATATCAAGTTTGTTGGTTTCAAGGAGAGTAAGGAGATAGATAAAGAGAGCCTACAACTCATTCAAACCTATGCAAAAAATATCTATGCTTTGGCACATGTTGCATTTTTCATAGATCCCCTCAGTGATGAAGCGATAACAAAGATTAAAATGTCCGATACTTTTTATTACCGCAAAAAACTCAATAAAGAAGGACTCCTCTCTACACTTGTGGAAGCGATGTCTCTTAGTATAAAAAAAGAGAGTATTCATGTTGATTTAAGTGGTGAAACAGATGAGAGTGTTGCTTCATAAAGTTAAAGAGTTCTATCTTAACCATAAGCGTATAGTTGAGATAGAAAAAAGAGCAGGACTTAGAGAGAGTCTTTTTCTCACACTAAAGAGGAAGTATATACTTTACAAACAAAAAAGAAAAGCATATATACTTGGTCAAAGAGCCGCTAGGGGCAAGAACATATACCTTACTTTTGGTTCAGAAAAGACCTGCCCTAAGAGTGGAGAGGAGAGCTACAAAAGGTATGCGATGGCGATGAAATACTATAAACAGAATGTTTGTGATAGAGAGAGCTTTTTAGATGGGTTTAAAAAATTCGCAGATGTCAACACCTAAGATTTGTGAGATTTTTAGGAGTTGTTCTATGTTGAAGTGGATGTTGTTGTAATAGACTTCGGCACCAGAGACTACAGAGACAGATTTGTAACCCATCTCTAAAGAGAGTTCAAGTTGAGATAAGCCTTTTGCTTTTCTATGGATTGCAACATTTTTGCCAATGCGTTTATGAAATGCCTCCGTAGTAATATGCAACAACTTACACCCTATTATGATAGATTATGTTTTGTGTAAGTTTATCTTCTGTACAATACTCAGGCAACCTATAATAATAGGTTGTTTGCAATAAGGAATTGAAAAAATGATAGCACCACAGCCGTTTAAATACAAATGCCCAAAATGTGGATATAGCAAAATCGTAAAACCTAAAAGTGATGTTATAGATCTAGTTGAAATGTTAAATATATGTCCTAAATGTAAATCGGAGATGGAGAGAGTAGAGTTGAATATTTTAGAAACTATTGTTGTAAAGCTTCCTTTATAGAAGTGGAATATGGTTTGTGGAATATTTAAAAGTTAGTTTACAAAAAGGACAAAGCATATGAACAAAGATTTAAAACTTAATAGATTAAAAACAAAATTAGGTATTGATGATTTTAATAAAGTTACAAATGAACAGTTTGAAAAAATTCAAATATTGGCGGGAGAAGGAAAAATTTCTAAAGAAGAAATGAAATTACTTGTAGAGATCATGCCTAACTTTATTCAACTTCAACAAACATACATTGATGGTTTAAAAAC
>JALVXQ010000299.1 GCA_027038255.1 Sulfurimonas sp.
TGCTCAAGTTCAGGATCGATGAAACATCCAAGGTCAATGTGTTTTTCACTTGCACGTACTGCATAAACTTCAACAGCTGACTCAAACTCTTCGATTGGATTAAAGACAATATCTTCAATCTCAAGTTTATTAGATTCGATTTTAGAGAGGTCAAGAATATTGTTGATAATTTCAAGAAGGTTCTCTGATGATTTCTCGATAATCTCAACAAATTCACTTTGCTCCTCTTTAAGACCTGTATCTTTAAGCAGTTCGGTAAAACCAACAATACCATTAAGTGGTGTACGAATCTCATGCGACATATTTGCAAGGAACATTGATTTTGCTTCTGAAGCTTCCTGTGCGGCTTCTTTATCAAGCTTAGTTTGCTCGATGATTTTTTCAAGAAGTTTGTAGGCTTCTGCTGTTCCCTGTGCCGTATGTAAGTTGATGTCGACTGCCGCATCACCTTCATTTGTATCTTCGGCAACTTTTGTAAGAACGTCCTCAAGGTTTTTGATATTTCTAGCAATTTCGTTTGAGAGTAAGAAACCTAGTATCGCCAAAATGACAGAGATAAGCCAAACAGAAAATGTGACTGCAAGGAATTGTAGAGCTTCTGTTTTTACTGTAATTGCTCTTGTATCCATAGTAGTAAGAACTGTGTTTTCAGCTTCTGATATAAGATTTGTTTTTTCTGAAAGCATGGCAAACCAGATACCTGGATTTGTTTCGTACTCTCCACTTGATGCTGTTGTTAAGATACTAGCGCGTTCACTATTAATATCATCAAAAAGCTCTTGTGTGTCTTCATTTTTGAAAATATCATCAAGTTTTTTAACAAGTGCTTTGTCTTGAATAGTATCGTAAGAGATAGCATCTGCTTTTGCAATGAGTGAAATCCATGTATTGATCTCATCCTCACCAAGTTCTGTTGAACGTGCAATGGCAAATGAGATAAAGTCACGTTCATCCGCTGTTGCAGCATTGGCACGTACCAAAGAGATATATTCGGTTGAAAATTCGTTAATGAGCGGATCCATCTGATTGGATGTTACTTCTTCAAGCTCTTTAATACCAACTTTTTCAGCATGACCATAGACAATGTCATAGACATCTTCAAAATTTGTCTGCTGTTCATCAACAAGTTTACGTGTCTCTTTAATCTGCTTGAGTGCTGATTCAAGTTTACTGACTCTTTGACATGTTATACACTTGCCTTGCCCTCTTGAATGATCATGAAGTTTTGGTTGGTTTTTAATATGTTCGAGGTAAAGTTTCTCTTTTTTATCAACAATTTTTCGCTGCTTCATAAGAGATTTCAGTGTATTTGGAGAAGAGTTACCCAGATACATAACCGTCATCCCTCTCTCTCGAGAGATATTGTTTATAAGGTTATTGAGCTCTCTGTTTACTGAAAGTCTATCTTGTAAAACTTGTGCCGCTTTATAGTTTTCATATGAATTATAAACGAAGTAACTGGTAATTGAAATAAGAATAATAATTGGAAAAAGACTGATTAGTCTTAGTCTGTTTTTTAAGCCTAATTGCATATGCTAAGCTC
>JALVXQ010000300.1 GCA_027038255.1 Sulfurimonas sp.
AGAAGTATCATTTTTTCTTAGATACCCTCTCCAACACCATCTTAGGTATCTTCTTTTGCAAACCTTTATGACACATCTGCTCTATGTACGTAGTGTAGGCTTTAATGGCTTTTTGCTTCTCACCCAATGCCCAGTAGGCATCACCGAGGTTGTAGTAGGCTACGGTTCTGTCGGGAAACTTTTCTATGATTTTTTCGAGCAAATAAGCCGCTTCTTTGTTGGCTCCTGCTTTTTGGAGGTAGTAGGCTATGTTGTTGTAGGTGGTGAGGGTTTTTTGGGTCAATTTATTAAGTTTCATTATATCATTGAGCTCATCAATAGTAAGTATATTTCTTAAATAATGATATGTAGATAAATTTTGCAATTCTTTTAGACTTATGATATATTTTTGTAATTTGTAACATTTATTAGTTTCTTGTATTTTACTTGTATCTTTCGCTATCCTTTTAAGTTTTGTATTGCATACTTTACCGTTTTCTAATTCATATAGTTGTACATCTGTTAACTTAAAACTTTTCTTTTCTTTCGTGAAGGTATAGATATACCCCAGTTCTCTATTTCCTAAATACGAAAGTTTAAATTGTAATTCTTTTTTTTTAAGTGATAGTAAATTCAATGCAATATCTGCATTATTCCATAGGTTCCTTTGAAAAATCTGCTTAGAGTATGTTGCAGTTTTAATATGCACAATATCTATGTCATTTGTAATCTTATATGATAGATTTAGATCGCCTATTGAAACTATTCCAGCATTGAGACATAAGCTTAATAATAATAAAAGTTTAATGATGTTTTTCATATTTAAAAACCTTTTTTAGAAACTTTACATATTTAATTCTATTTTCAAGCCCATTTGGATGCTTAACTCTCCCATTGATGCACTGAGATACCCTAAGAACATCATCTCTATCGGCAACCGTATTTATGTTCTCACCAGTTGCTGTCACATGTCCAATATTTTCCCAATACCAGCCGCCCGCTTCAAAAGCATATCTAATATTGGTCGCTACAATATTCGGATTGCTAATAATTCTAGAATCGCCCATGTATTTACTAAATTTTTCATATGTTCTTTTATGGGTTAAATGCACCAGACCTCTTCCTCTATAAGGATCATATTTTGGTGTGTAGCGACTTGTATATTCTATTAATGATTTAAATCTGTCTGTCTCGTGGTAAACTTGTGCTAAAAAATGAATTTTTCGTATACAAGTATTAATATGAAATTTTTTCATAATACGATTCATTTCTTTTGTTGTTGTCTCATATGATTTGTCTGGAACAGATATTTTTGGAGAATACCTAGGATGCCACAATGATAAACTGTTAATATGTTCACTTTGTCTTAATGCTTTTACAATCTTTTTCATTTCCTCCACAGTAAAATCTCTATGACAATAGCACTTCCCACACCGCCTCTTCGGCTCATTCCCCACATCCTTCTCAGGCTTACTCTCTATAGTTTTGCGTATACGTTCTTTATGTACTTCCGCTACTGCCAACAGATCATCTTCTGTTTCGGGTATAGCGATCTTT